>NZ_JBDPGY010000026.1:0-50252 GCF_039841815.1 Ruminococcus sp. 1001136sp1
AATTGTTTTGTTGATGAATTCATTTTTTTCATATGAGCCCTCTCTTAATTAATTATAGCAGATAATTAAGAATTATCCTGTATTCAGTTCCAAAATATAAAGTATTATGAATTTTGAGGAGAAGTAGACGAAAAACGATCAAAAAAGTCAGAAGGTGAATTATAAAAAAACAGCACAAATTTTCATTTCTCCATATAAACTACATAATATTGTCAGGGAAATCCTGGAGCAGCATAATGCCTGGTATGAAATGACGAATACAAAGGAGGGCGTTTTGTTCCAGTTTAAAATAGAAAACGGAACCTGCACTTTATAAAAAGCAGAATTTGATAAATTGTTTTATATTATCAGAAGAATACGGAAATTATAGGATAATCGGTTTGATAAAATGGTGGATAAGCCCCCGATAGTATGGATCTATATAACTATGCTGTCGGGGCTTTTGTAGTTGCGGATGTATATAAGACATTAAGATACAGATTATAAAATATTTTATCAGATATGCAAATGGTTATTTAGAATTACAGGATCTAAGTAGATTACGAAAAAATGAATCAATAGGTTAATCAAACAAGAAAGTGATTTTCATTTATATGTAAAAATTACTGAAAAGTAAATTAGAGATGTTATAAATATAATAAATTTTTAAAAAATCTTTTAGAATGATTGACAAAATTATAGATAAATGTTATGATTTTAACAACAAGAGAATAATTATGTGGTCGGCTCCTAAAGAGCCTGTTTAAGACAATCCAGTGGAATTCTGGAACTAGACCTTTGTGTTTACCTGTGTATAGCATTTTGTATCATGAGTGCTTAAGTCAGACCATACTACACGTAGCGAAGACTCCTATATCTATTTATAAGGGGACTTCGCTTTTGTTATCTAAATGTGATTTTTCACGGTCAAGATCTGAGTTATAGGCAGACCTTGATTTGGAGAATAAAGAAACAGGAAGGAGGGCCACAGGTCGGATTAGCAACAAAATGATAACTAAAAATTACAAAAAGAAAAATGGTTTTAAATTGAAAGGAGACAACACCATGAAAAAGAATTTTAAACGAGTATCCGCTATTATCTTAGCAGCAGCAATGTCAATGAGCTCAAGCGTAATCGCTTCCGCAGCAAAGATGAATATCTATGTTAGAGATTACGATCAGAAAGTAACAAATATTTATCAGGAAACTTCAACTACCCCAACAATTGTACTTGATACGAATCCTGGTGAGTCTATCTATGAAGCTATTGCAAAAGGAAAAGTAGCAAGCGATTCTAATAATGCGTTAACAGCAAGCATTAGTTCTGATTGGAATAAAGTAACCAATAAAGATGGCTCAATTGACTGGTATTTGATTTCTATGGGAATTAATAATCGTGCTAAGACATCGTTTGCTACAAAAACAAATGACAATAACTATTCAGATTTGGAATACGATGATGAAGGCAATATCATTCATGGCGTATGGAGCGGACATTCTTGGATGTGGCTGGAAGGTGGTATGGAAAGTATTAACAGTACAGCGTATCCGGAATATACAATGAGTGATGCTGTGTGCCCGGCAAGTGATTTTTCAATCATCTTAAGCTATGATCATTCTGAATTAAAATGGTAAGTAGGTGACAGTGAGAGATGAAACGTAAACAATTTTTTTTCATTCTTTCTACTTGCTTAGCCTTATCTGCATATAGTCCAGTAAGTGCAGCAGAAGCTACATTTAGTAGTTTTGAAGAAGATGAGACATTTGTATCAGAAGATGAGGACTCTTTTTGGGATGAAAATTATGATATTATAGATGATGAAAATGATGACTATAATTTCGTTGATTCTGAAGAATGTGGAGAGACTGAACAGGCTGAAATATTTGCTGATGAAGCTGATACAGGATATACAATAGTAAAAAATGGGGTACCAATCGAGTTTAAATATGATGGGACAACATTATATTTTAGGCTAACGGAGGGTGCAACAGAAGGAAAATTACCAGATTGGGGATCTGTTGCTGGAGCAATGTGGTGTCGTGGCAAGCTACAGACAAGTGCACAGAACGTAACGAAAATCGTTATCGGTGAAGGAATAACAGCTATTGGCAAGAATAATTTTTGCAAAGGCGGAAATAAGTTATTTGAAAACTTAACAGAGGTTGATGTGCCGTCAACACTTTCTGAAATCGGTTTCGGAGCATTTCAGAATGACACTAAATTAGTGAAGTTTGATTTTAATAATATAAAATCAATTGGTGATGTTGCGTTTGCTGGCACTGGATTTACTGACGTTACAATTCCTTTAGATGGTGTTATTCTTGGAAGCAATGCTTTTTATAATTGCAAGAATTTATCATCAGTTTCCATTGGTGATTCTGAATTATCAGATGGAATATTTTCAGATTGTAATTCTTTAGCTGATATTCATTATGCGAGTAAATTAGTGAATATTCCAGCAAATGCATTTCAAAGAACTGCACTATCCTCTTTTAATTTTGATGGAGTTGAATCTATCGGTAAAACAGCATTTCAAGGAACAAAATTAGAAACAATTAGTCTGCCAAATGTAAAAGATATTAGTTCTTATGCATTCTTAGGATCATCGGTGAAAAAGATTTCATTCGGCAATGCAGAAATAAATGTTGCTGAAGATGCATTCTCTAATTGTAATGATTTGACAGCAATTTGTTATGTTGGAAGCAGAGAACAGTGGAAAAATCTAGCAATCAGCGCATCAGTTTCTGAGAATGTTCAAATTCATTGCAAGGCAGATAGTGTAGAACCTAAAGTTGCTACTTGTACCGAAACAGGATTGAAAGAGGTTGGTGTTTGCGAAGTATGCGGTGATCATTATTCATATGCAGACGATGAAAACGTACTTCCTGTAGACACTGTGAATGGACACAACTGGTCAGAGGATTATGTGGTGGATCAGGAAGCAACCTGCACAGAGCCTGGCTCCAAGAGTAAACATTGTACAAGAGAAGGCTGCGATGCGAAAAATGATACCCAGGAAATTAAAGCTCTCGGACATGATTATGTTTCCAAAGTAACAAAAGAAGCAACCTGCACAGAGAAAGGAATTCTTACTAAGACTTGTAGCAGATGCAACGACGTTGTAACAGAGGAAATTCAGGCACTTGGTCATGATTTTGCGAAAGACTATACCGTAGATGTGAAAGCTACTTGCACAACTGACGGTAAGCAGAGCAAGCATTGCTCCAGATGTGATGCGAAAACAGATGAGCAGAAAATTCCAACACTTGGACATGATTTTACATCTAAAGTTACCAAGGAAGCTACTTGTACAGCTGATGGCGTGATTACCAAAACCTGCAGCAGATGTGATGCAACTGAAACAGAAGCAATCAAAGCAACTGGACATAAGTTTGGTGACTGGAAAGTAGCTGCTGACGCAACTGTTTTCGTACCAGAGCAGCAGGAGAGAATCTGCGAGACTTGTGGAGAAAAGGAGACAAAGACAGTAGGAACTGCTTTAAAAGCGACAGCCACTGTAAATGCTTCTACATTAAAACTGAAAATAAAGCAGTCCACATCGGGTCTTAAAGTTACTGGTCTTGCAAAGGGGGATTCCGTAAAGACATGGAAATCCACCAATACTAAGATCTTTACTGTAAAGGGAAGTGCAAACGGTACCTGCAAGCTTACAGCAAAGAAGGCTGGTACTGCAAAACTTCAGATCACTCTTGCAAGCGGCCTGAAAAAGACTGTAACTGTGAAAGTGCAGAAAGCTGCTGTAAAGACTACAAAGGTTACTGTAGCAAATACAAAAGTAACAGTTAAGAAGGGCAAAAAAGTTACCCTGAAACCAGTGGTAACTCCATTTACCTCCAAACAGAAGGTTACTTACACAAGTTCCAATAAGAAAGTGGCAACGGTTTCCACTAAGGGCGTTGTAACTGGAAAGAAAAAAGGAACAGCAAAGATCACAATTAAATCTGGTTCCAAATCAGTAAAAGTTACTGTTCGGGTAAAATAAGTATTAGGATCAAGGCTCTTCTTCCGTGAGAAAGGGGAGCCTTTTTTAGAAGGAGTGGCTGAAAAAAATGAAAAAAATAGGACTATGGAAAAAAATAGCCAGCTGGCTGCTTGTTTTTTTATTGGTACTGCAAATTCCAACCGACGTATTCGCAGAAGGTTGGATCAGTGAGAATGATATTTCTATATCTGTAGATTCTGTAGAGAATGAAGACGCTGATTATAATGAAGAGGAAGAAAACACTGATTTTTATAGTGATGAAAATATAGAAGAATCAGAAGGTGATAGTTTTACTGATTCAGAAGAGTTGTCAGAGGCAGATATTGCTTCCTTTAGTGATGAAACCAGTCTGTCTGAAGATACAGAGACACAGGAAATTCAGGTTACTGTGAGTGTAAGCAAAGACGGTAAATTTTTAAATGACAAAGACGGTAAGCCTATGGCTGGCCGTACCGTATTGCTTAGTGGCAAGGCGTCTTACACTATGGATGATGCCCTAAAACTAGCGCACGACTTATATTATCCAGGTGGTTCTGAAGCGGGATATGATTATCATGCAGATGATAGTGGTTTATATTATGGGCTTATTTACAAATTATGGGGAATTAATCGCGATGCTGTTCCGTTTATAAAATCGGTATTAAACAATGATAGCGCAAATTATCAAACTTCTTTAAATAGATTGATTCATGACGGTGATGATCTTTGTTTCTTTATTCAAAAACGAAAAAGTGTGGATTCTTATGCATATTTTACAAGGAAAACACAAACGGTTTTTGCAGGGCAGGATATAACGTTACAGCTGAAAGAAACAAGTGATGCACATATTTATAGTAATTGCCAAAGCGCATCTATTTATATTGACGGAGAAAAGGCAGAAGGTTTAATTACAGATGAACAGGGTAAAGTAACTATATCAGGATTGGAATCACGGGAGAAACCATATTTTATTACGGCAGAGAAAATGGAAGAAACTGCTGATGGTGATAGAGCTACTTTAATATCAGCAGCTTATTCCTATATAACAGTTATTCCAAATGAAAGTGTTAAACAATCTTGCATAGATACAGTAACACTTCATTTTGAGACGGAAGAAAAAGAAAAAGATATTGCTCTTAGTGTATTAGATGGAAGCCAGGCATTTATTGTTCCAGCGGAAATGACATATGTAAATACGCATACTAACAAAACCGATATGTATGTTAATGTAGGCATGAAAGATGTAGTGAGTGATGACTGTCATGTTTATGCTGTTTATACAAGTCCGCGAGATCAAGCGGAACATAGAGTAAGCTTAATCCAAAATAAATATGTATATTTAAGCCAGGCAATTTCTAAAGATGCTATATTGGATCAAGGAAAAGGATATAATTTGGCTATTCGATCAATACGGATAGAAGTAAGTAAGAATGGCAATGTTATTGATTCTTGCGATCTTGAAATTCGTTATCGTAATCATTTAAAAGAAATAAAAGTTATTGACCCAAAAAATCACGAAATCCCGTCCAATCTAGAAGATTCATTGGATAACCAAGAACTTATTGTCAATATGCCAGAGAATATTGAACATATTAATCTTGAACTAGAAGCATACGGATATAACTCTTCTCTTAAAGTAATGTTGGAGAAAGAGGAAATTAAACCGGATTATTTAGGCAAATACTGTATTGTACCAAATTGGGATAATAAAGAAGAGTATATAGCGACAATAGAAATTATTGAGGGTAGCGACGTATATTGTCAGGAAACAGCCAAATACTCTTTGATTATAAAAAAGAGTGGAATTGACTATACTCCAGATGTTACATTTAAAGAACCATTTACTAATATAAAAACATTACATTTGGGAGATACACCTTTAACGATAAGTGTGCAAGCGTCAGTGCCAGGCAATGGAGAGGGAAAATTTACTTATCAATGGTATTATTTACAGAGTACAGAGCGGTATTTTAGAGCATGGAATTATCCAAAAACAGCTTGTAAAATCATAGAAGGGGCTACAGAACCTACTTATACTGTAGATACAAATGAAGCTAGTTCAGAAAAATGTTATTGCTGTGAAGTTACTTATGAACTGAATGGAAAAAAATATAGTGAATGGAGTTCGTTTGGTCAGTATGAAGTACTTCCGGAAACTGTTTCTTCCCCTGTAATAACAAAGCAACCTGAAAGTATTATATATGTAAAAGGTAAGCCGATAACTTATCAGCTCAAAATAGAGACGGAAAAATCGCAATGGTTTACAGAAGACACTTTATATCAATGGTATAAAAACACTGAAAATAATTCCGAAAATGGAACTTTGATTCCAGGTGCTACAAAAGATTCTTATATCCCACCAATTCCAGACGATGGCACGATGTACTATTACTGTAAAGTAAAAACAAAAAGACTGGAAAATTGGTTTGACTCGTTTTATAGTGAGGAAATCTGCTCTGATGTTGCAGCTATGACTGCAGTGGATGAACCACTTCCGTGGGAAGGAAATGGCACTGAGGAGTCTCCTTATCTAATTCAAAATCTGTCTGATCTGGAAGCTTTGCAAAAGAAAGTCAATGTAGATGGATTTGATTTTTATGGAAGCTATTTTTCTTTAAAAGAAGATATCAATCTTCCGTCAGACTGGAAACCAATTGGTACAATCCAACCTGGAAATACCAGCACAGGGAATGGAAAATATATTTGGCCATTTTCTGGCATCTTAAATGGCGAAGGTCACACGGTCACAGTCGCGACTAATGGAAAGCCGCTGTTCAATTATGTCCGTGATGCAGTGATTGAAAATCTCAATCTTTTGGGAGAACAGATTAATGGATATGGTCTGGTTGACCGTTATACGGTTGACTATGGTCCTGATGGTGTCTATAATACAGGATGTCCGGATGCAGTTACGATTCGGAATGTTACGTTAAAATCTGGCATGAGTACCAAAAAGGCAGGACTGATTGGAGGATATGCTTCCGGAGCCAACTCAATTGTAATTGAAAACTGCAAAGCAGAGAGTGGTGTCCTGATCGGATATACAGGTCAGGAATCCAGTATTGGAACTTTTGCTGGTACAATTAATGGAATTATTCGTAACTGTAGCAGTTCAGCAACTGTAAGAGGATTAAACAAAGCCGGAGGGTTAGCAGGTGCTAAAGGCCAATCTATGGGTTCCTGTACCATTGAAAACAGCAGCTTTACTGGAAGGGTAAACGCTACTGGCAAATGGGTAGGAGGAATCCTTGGAAGCGGCTATGAGGCAGATTCTGCTCCGAATACTCCGGTTGCTTCCGTGAAAAACTGTTATGTAGCAGGAACCATCAGTGGTGTATCAAACGTTGGCGGAATCTTTGGTGGGGAGCCAAGCTGCATGCAGTGCTGGGGAAATGGAAGCGGATCCGTTTCTAACAACTTCTTCTACGGGACTGTTTCTGGAAAATCAAATGTAGGGGCTATTGTCGGATATTTAAAGAGCTTCGATAAATTCCAGGGGATTTCAAACAACTATTATTTGGATTCCTGTGGGGCATCTCAGGGAATCGGTGAAGTAGAAAACATCCTGACCGTAGAAAATGATTCCAAATATGGAATCGACTACGAGTTTAACCAGAGCGATTACTGCTTTGCAAAAACCGCCGGGGAATTCGCCGATGGCACCGTAAAGGATGGATTAAACAGCGGCAATTACCATAACTGGGAGCAGGGAGAGCGTTATCCGGTTTATGGAGCTGGCGCTTACCCGACAGGACTTACCCTTACCGGAGATTACAAAACAGAGTATTACATCGGAGAAGAATTGGATCTTTCCGGCGGTATCTTTACCGTTACCTGGAGTGATGGAAGCAAGACCAATCCATCTTTTGAAGAGATTACAGTGATCGGTTATGATCCCCAGACCAGGGGTAGCCAGATGCTTCAGTTAAAGTATGGGGCTGTTGAAACAACTATTACGGTGAAGGTTTTGGTAAAAGCAGAGAAGATCACCGTTTCCTTTAAGCTCCTTGGAGATAAGGCCCATGACAGTGATTCGGACGGTGAGGTGCATACCTTAAAGGCAGGAAACCTGGAGACCTGGATCCAGGAGACCAGTGTAGATACTGACAGCAACGCAACGGTACTGGATGTACTGGAAAAAGTGCTTGCAGACAATCAGCTTGAATACAGCAATCCCAAAGGCAACTATATTGATTTTATCACCAAAGATGGGGAAAAGCTTGGAGAGTTCACCAATGGAAAGAATTCCGGCTGGATGTACACCTTAAACGGAATCCATTCCGATCTTGGTGTCAGTGAGCAGTTTTTAACAGATGGAGATGAAATTGTCTTCCATTATACCGATGATTACAAACAGGAGCACGACCATAAGTGGGTGGAAGGCTGGACTTCCGACGCAGAAGGCCATTGGCATGAATGCAAATCTGATTATGGAACCTGTGATATTACCGATAATACGAAAAAGGGCGGTTATCAGAATCATACCTACGGAGATGGAAAGGTAGTAACCGCAGCCACCTGTAAGTCAGAAGGCCAGATGGAATATACCTGTCTGGTGTGTGGCTATACAAAGACAGAAGTTATTCCAAAAACCAGTCAGCATTCTTATGATACTGGAACCATCACTAAAAAGGCCACCTACACCGCTGCCGGGGAGAAGGTTTATACCTGTACTGTATGCGGGGCAACCAAGACGGAAGTGATCCCGATGCTTACTCACGCCCATAACTTCACCTGGACGGTCATTTCCAAAGCGACTGTTTTTTCACCAGAGAAACAGGAGGGAATCTGCTCCATCTGCGGTGCGAAACAGAGCCGTGATAACGGAAGCAAGCTCGTCGCAACCATGAAGTTAAATGTAACCTCCATCAAGCTTCAGAAGAAGCAGACTACAACGAAAGTAAAGGTTACTGGTCTTGCAAATGGCGATTCCGTGAAGTCCTGGACTTCCAGCAACAAGAAGATTGTGACCGTGGATAAAAACGGCAAGATCAAGGCTGGTAAGAAAACTGGAAGCGCGAAGATTACCATCACCTTAAAGAGTGGCAAAAAAGCAACCCTGAAGGTGAAAGTACAAAGCGCGAAAGTAAAAACGACTAAGATTACCGGATTAAAGACGAAGCTCACCCTGAAAAAGGGCAAAAGCCTTACCTTAAAGCCTGTGGTTGCGCCAATCACCTCCCAGGAGAAGGTGACCTACACCACTTCAAATAAGAAAGTGGCAACCGTTACGAAAAAGGGTGTGATAAAAGCCAAGAAAAAAGGTACCGCAACGGTCACAGTGAAATCTGGAAAGGTTACAAAGAAAATAAAAGTAACAGTGAAATAGCAATCGGAACATCCACCAATGCCGGACAGAGATTATCTGGTGTTGGTGGATCTTTTTATAGGAAAACACAGAGTTCATCCTCACATTGGAATTGCCGCAAAGAAAAAAATGTCTTAAAATATGGGAAAATGTAAAGTTTTGTTATTGCATGAATATAATAGAAATGCAAACACATTATCACTTTTTTATACTGCTAGGTTATGAATTTAATTTGTGCGGAGGGAAAAGAAGCCGCTCATATATTTTGGGTAGAGAAAGAGAGGAAATTTACATGGAACCAGAAAAGATGGTTTGGGATTTTAAAACTAAAATCATAAATGAAGCCAGTGAGAGTAAATGTCCGGAAAAACTGCTTAGTAGGCGTTCTCTAATAACTGCTTTTTGGCGATTTGCAAGAACGTGGGGAAAAGAAGAAACCGAATACTATTTAAGACAATACGAAGAAAAAAGCAAACATGATAGAACATTAAAAAGGAGTGATTATACATATTACTTTGTTTTACATTTTGAACATAATAGTGATGTGGCAAAAGAATATCTGAAGCTGAAAGCGGCTAAGGAAATGAATGAAAGAACGTTACAGGATAATCAAAGAAAATTCGAGGAAAAATTACAACAAATAGGTGGAAATAGAGAGCAGAAGAAAGATAATAAAACTGTATATTTAAAGAACAGAAATAAAGACAAATTAAAAGCTCTGAAGGAAAAAGATAACAGATTTTTAATAAAAGCAGCATGGGAAAATTGTGATGTTTTATGTTGGCCCTCATTTTTTAAATTTCTGTTTCCGATATATATGGCTTGGGAGGAAAATTCACTTATGGACGAAGTGGACAAGATTCTTTTATCGGAACTGCCGGGAAGGGAATTTGAAAACAGGCTGTTGTTGAAAGAAGAACATGCAGATGAATATGCAAGAGCTTTAATGAACGATGTTATGAATTTACATATTGCAGAAAATGTTTTGAAAATTGTTAGGGAAAATATATATGTAAACGATAGATGGAAAATTATATCTACAGCAATTGAATTATTCAAAAAAGGTGAATATTTTCTTTTTGTGTATTTGATTACCCCACAAATTGAAGGACTTTTTAAAGTTTTATTGAGATCTGTACTAAAAGATAATTCAAAGAAAACTGATTTAAACAATATAGTAAAAGAGATAAATAAGAAAAAGGAACTGTGGGAATATGCTTATTTCGCATATGATTTTCCACAGATTAGAAATCATATTGCACATGGAGACATAATCGAAGTGGATACAAAGCTCGCCTGTGAGATCCTGATGGACCTTAACTGGGTTTTGAAAGTAATTGATTCAGAGGAACAGGACTACAAGAAATTTATGGCGTTTTTAAATGATGTCAGTACAGCTGAGTTGGAAACTCTGGCAAGTAGATTAAATTATTACTTCAGTTTCCTAAATAATGAAGAATATTGTGGCTTGTTTGAACGATATTTAAAAGGTGAGTTTGATGATGTTATTCAATGGTACCAGCTTTCTGACAAAGATTGTGAATTTAAGAAAATCATTCAATTGGATGAATTTTATCAATCCATATGGAACGAGGATCCTCTGTTTACTACGACTGTTGAGAAAGTACAGGTACTGGACGGATCTGTAAAAGATATAACGGTAAATCATTATTCGGAGTCTTTACAGTATGAAGGAATGGTACAGTTATTATATAGGCTTTTGAATGAGAGGGGTAAAAGCCATAAATATAAGCCCGTTCCGTTGAACTGGTATGAAAAATACAGTGCGTTTGTTAAGCAGGCGAATGAGGCAAAACACGATACTTTGAAAAAAGTCGGAATTGATCCGGATGCAATAGAAGCAGAAGTTGACAAATTAATGGAGCAGAAGCCAAAAGATTAAATCTACTTAGTGTCTGTGTAAGCGTGTGTGTTTGTAGGGAAACAGGATTAAGGCATAAAATTAACTTCCGTTGGTGGCTGATCGTTCCTTTGATTCCAGATGACAGTCCCCAAAAACAATGCTACAATACCTGTAGAGAAAGAATAAAAAGAAAGGAAAGCGTATGAATCCAAAACGAAAAAAGTGGTTGACCTTGTTATTAAGTCTGTTACTGCTTCTATGTGGCAGCGTGTTTACTGGCTGTGGGGGAGAGTCCTCTTCCGGGGAGACTGCGACCTGTACGATCGAGATCTCCTGTGAGACGATCCTGGATCACATGGAGGAGTTAAAGGAAACCAAAAAAGAGTTTGTCCCGAAGGATGGACAGATCCTAAAAAAGACAACGGTCTCATTTACCACAGGGGAGAGTGTCTTTGATATTTTAAAAACTATCTGTGGGGAAAAGGGGATTCAGATTTCTTCGAAATACACCCCATTATATAACAGCTACTATGTGGAAGGAATCAACCAGCTCTATGAGCTGGACTGCGGAAAAAATTCTGGCTGGATGTATAGTGTCAATGGGACATTTCCAAATTATGGGGCATCTGCGTACAAGCCAAAAGACGGGGATGTGATCTTGTGGGTGTACACCTGCGACCTTGGAAACGATGTGGGAAATCCCTACCAGGAAGACGAAAAATAGTAAGGTAAGCCCACCTGGTTCTAAACCACTGATCATGCAAAAATATTCATAGATTGCCAAAATTTGACAGATGCCATTTCAAATGCTATAATACTAATATTTGATATAGGTAGAAATATCAGAGAACGAAAAATCAAATAACCAGACATGGTTCAGCCAGATAAGGCTGATTTAGGAAAATTCGGTGCGATTCCGGAACCATAATCACTGTATGAAATCAGCGGTACATAACAGCGCATTTTAAGTCAGCATATTCCACTTGTCGTAAAGGACGGAGGCTCATCGAAGTAATGGGGCTCTGTTTTTGTTACCCTAAAAAGCGGAGGAAAGAAAAGAATGCGTGTTTATAAAGATGAAGAAATGCGCTGGAGTATGTTGCGGTATGACAGCCGGACATTTACAGCACAGCAGGCAAAAATGTTAAAGGGGGATGTTACAAGGAAGGAGATCCCGGAAAAATATATCTACATTGACGATGGCTGTTTTCGGGCAGATGGACGGATGCGGGAAGTCATTCTCCCGCCAAATTGTAAGATCATTGGACGGGAAGCCTTTTTCCAGTGCCAGATCCGAAAGGAAGTTGTTCTTCCTAAGACAATGAAGGAAATTAAACGGCGGGCGTTTTCAGAAAATCACAGCCTGCGTGCAGTCCATTTTCCAGCGTCTTTAAAAACCTTAGGACCAAAAGCTTACCGTGATTGTACCAATCTATTAAGAGCCGTGTTTGCAAAAGACTCAGAGTGCCGGGAAATTCAGGAGGGAGCATTTGATTCCTGTTCCAAGCTAAAAAGACTGGTGCTGCCAGACCACGTTGAAGTGATTGGAAGTAAAGCGTTCTTTCGGTGCAAGGAGTTAAAAAAGGTAATTTTCCCAGATACCTTGAAGGTAATCGAGGCAGAGGCGTTTCGGTTTACAGGCCTTGAGGAATTAAACCTTCCGGAAGGTTTAGTAGAACTTGGCGATAGTGCCTTTTTCAAATGCAACAACTTAAAACATGTTGTGATCCCGGAGAGTGTGGATGTGATCGAACGCTGGGTATTCCATGGCTGCAACCGGCTGGAAAGTGTGGAAATCCGTCACGATCCGGAGTATGTCGGTCCGTGGATCGTTAATAAGAGCTGTACCATTCGCTGTTATAAAGGCAGCAAGATGGATGCCTATTGTGATGAGTATGAACTGAAGAGGGAGTATATCGGTGCCGAGAGTGTTGTCAATGAATAAAGAAAATAACAACAGAACGTGTGCAAACCTTACGGTGATGGATACTTTTTCTGCCTGCCATCCTTTTTTGAATTTTTTCTATTTTACAGTGGTACTTTTTTTTACCATGTTCAATCAACACCCGGTGTTCATCGGGATCTCTTATATTGGAGCATTTTCCTATTCGTTTTTGCTAAACGGATGGGAAAAGACTCTGAAACAAAGCTTTCTTCTTACTCTGCCAGGTCTTCTCATTGTGGCACTATTAAATCCCATGTTTAATCATTACGGGGTTACCATGCTGTATTATGTAAAAAGCAGCGGCAACTGGATCACCCTGGAAGCACTTGTGTACGGCGTGGTGCTTGGCGCTGTGATGTTCGTGGTCATCCAGTGGTTTTCCTGTTACAACAAGGTTATGACAACGGATAAATTTATCTATCTGTTTGGGCGGATCATTCCGGCGCTTTCCCTGATCTTATCTATGGCGCTTCGGTTTGTGCCAAGGTTTACCGCGCAGTTAAAAGTGATCCGAAGCGGGCAGAAAGCCATGGGACGGGATGTATCAGAAGGGAGCCTTTTTGCACGTATCCGCCATGGGCTTAACATGCTCTCCATCCTGGTTACCTGGGCGCTGGAAAATGCCATTGAGACCTCTGATTCCATGCGAAGCAGAGGATATGGTCTGAAGGGAAGGACTGCGTTTTCCATTTACCGTTTTACAAGAAAAGATAAGTATGTCCTGGGACTCATGACCGGACTGTTTGCCATATTTACAGGGGGGTGTATCAAAGGGGCTGCCTATGCAAGTTATGATCCCAGAATCCTGTTAGCTGGCTTTACCATTCAGGGATACGCGGCACCTGTTTCGGTTTCCCCGTTACTTGCCCTGCTTACCTATCTTTGTTTTGCAGCCTTTTGTTTTCTTCCGGTGCTGCTGGATGTGACAGAAACCATCCGCTTTTCCTATAGCAGGAGAAAAGAAACGACAGACCTTGAAATGACGTATCAAAAAATTTACCAGACGCTGGAACAGGAAGGAACAGACAGATGAATCTTGTAGAAATAAAGGATTTCGGGTTTTCCTATCCGGAAAGTTCCAGAAAAGTTCTGGAGCATGTAAACCTGAACATAAAAGAAGGAACCTTAAATGTCATCATGGGAAGGAGCGGCTGCGGAAAAAGCACCCTGCTTCGCCAGTTAAAAAGCGTGCTTGCACCAGCTGGAGAAAAAGAGGGGGAGATCCTCTACCGGAATATTCCGCTTAGGGATACCGACCACCGCACCCAGAGCCAGGAGATCGGGTTTGTGATGCAAAATCCGGACAACCAGATCGTGACCGATAAGGTATGGCATGAGCTGGCGTTTGGACTGGAAAGCCTTGGGTATGACAATGCCACCATCCGCCTTCGGGTGGCAGAGATGGCAAGTTATTTTGGCATCCAGAAGTGGTTTTATAAAAATGTATCGGAATTGTCAGGTGGGCAAAAACAGCTTCTAAACCTGGCTTCCGTGATGGCTATGCACCCGTCTTTACTGATCCTGGACGAGCCAACCTCCCAGCTGGATCCCATTGCAGCCTCCGATTTTTTGGAGACCGTGAAGAAGATTAACCGTGACATTGGAACCACGGTTTTACTGACGGAACACCGCCTGCAGGATATCATTCCGTATGCAGACCGGGTGTTTGTCATGGATGAGGGAACCTTGTTTTTGGAAGGGACTCCCAGGGAGATTGGAACCAAATTAAAGGAACAGCACCACGGTATGTTTTTATCCATGCCGGTTCCCATGCAGATTTATGCAGGGACAGAGAGCGCCCTTACCTGTCCCCTTACCGTAAGTGAAGGCAGACAGTGGATCCGGGAATATATAGAAGAAAAAGGAATAAAAAAAGAACAGATCCAGCAGGCCAACCAAAGGTTGGAAAGACAGGGGGAGAAAAACAAAAACGAAACGGCAGGGCTTTTTGGGCATTTCAAGCGCCAGAAAGAAAATACGCCCCCAGCCATCCAGATGAAGGATGTCTGGTTTCGGTATGAAAAGGACAGCCCCGATGTCATTCAGGATCTGTCACTGGAAGTAAAAAAGGGAGAATTCTATGCCCTGGTAGGGGGAAACGGAACCGGAAAGAGTACCACCTTATCCTTACTTGGACGAGTACACCAGCCGTATAGCGGCAGAATCTACCTGGATGGAAAAGATCTTCGTTCCTTTTCCGACCGGGAGTTATACTGCGGGTATCTAGGTGTTATGCCGCAGAATCCCCAGAGCATCTTTTTAAAAAAGACGGTACTAGAAGACCTCTATAGCGTGGTCGGCGGAAAAAAAGAAAAGCCTTCCAGCGAGTATCCCATTTCCATGAAAAAGGAAAAAGCCATTGAGGGGATTGTAAGCCTTACCCATTTGGAGGGGTTGCTTAACCGCCATCCCTATGATTTAAGCGGCGGGGAACAGCAGCGGCTTGCCCTTGCAAAAGTGCTTCTTCTTCGTCCGAAGATCCTTCTTATGGATGAACCGACCAAGGGAATGGATGCGGAATATAAAGAAGAGCTTGGGAGCATCTTAAAGAAGCTGCAATCCCATGGAATGACGATTTTCATGATTTCCCATGACGTGGAATTTGTAGCCGAGTATGCGGATACGACAGGCCTGTTTTTTGAGGGAAATGTGGTGACAAGTAAAAAGACAAGAGACTTTTTCGCTGGAAATAACTTTTATACCACTGCTGCAAACCGTATGGCAAGAGGGCTGTTTCCAGAGGCAGTTACCGGAAAGGATGTGGTGTCATGCTTGACGAATCCCAGTTAGATGAATTTCTGGACGAATTCTTTGGGGAAGAAGCAGCTTCGGATGCCGTCCGTTTAAAGAATTCGGGAAAACAAAATCCTTTCCATCGAAAAGAAGTTCCTTCTGAAGAACTGGAAGAATACACCCTTCCGTCCGACGGAATGATTATCCGCCAGATGGAACGCCAGGGAAAGGTAAGCCGCCGTACCTGGTTTGCATTTGCGGTCATGCTGATCGTGGTACCAATCCTTCTATTCTTCTCGGTGAAGATATGGGGAGGGCGAAAATACCTGTTCTGCAGCCTGATCGTGGTAATGGCAGCCATGCTTCCCTTTTTTATGATGTTTGAGGGCAGGAAGCCAAAGGCAAGGGAGATCATGGTGATCTCCGTATTAGCTGCCATTGGCGTAGCAGGACGCGCCGCCTTTTTCATGGTGCCAAGCTTCAAGCCTGTGGCTGCCATCGTGATCTTAACCGGGATTTCCTTTGGCGGCGAGGCTGGATTTTTAGTTGGCAGCCTTACCATGCTGATCTCCAACATGTTTATGGGGCAGGGCCCCTGGACACCCTGGCAGATGTTTGCCTTTGGCATGATCGGATTTCTGGCAGGGATCCTGTACCAGAAGGGGATTTTAAAAGCCAGGAAGTTCGATCTTTGTATCTACGGATTTTTAAGTGTCTTTTTAATTTATGGAGGCATTATGAATCCTGCCAGCATCCTGATGTCCTACGGATATATTACAAAAAGCAGCCTGATCGCCTACTACATTTCAGGCGCCCCCGTGGATCTGGTACATGCAGCTTCCACCGTGATCTTCCTATGGCTGCTTAGCCGCCCGCTTCTGGAAAAGCTGGAGCGGATCAAGGTGAAATATGGGCTGATACAGGAATCAGAGAACCGGTAATAGAAAATAGATGTAAGTGGAATTTGATTTTTAAAAGAAGGAGAAACGAAAAATGTTAAATCCCAAAAAGAAAAGGACTGGATGCTATCTTGCCGGAATTCTGGCGGCGGCAGCAGCCATCAGCCTGTTATCTGGCTGCGGTGGTGGGACACCGTCCTTAGAGGAAGCATTAAAGAAAACTGCTTCCTATGAACAGACAAGTATTCCCTCCCCAGCTTCCGATTCCCTCGGCGGAGAGTGGACGGTGATCGCACTGGCACGCTCCGGGAAAGCGGCAGAGGACGGCTATTACGAAAAATACAGGGCAAACTTAGAAAAGCGCGTCAAGGAGCAGGAAGGGGTATTAAGTGAAAACCGCTATACCGAGTATGCAAGGGCTGTCCTGGCTTGTAAGGCCATCGGGATCGATCCTTCCGATATTGGAGGGTATGACCTTATAAAGTCCCTGGAAGATTTTGAGGCTGTAACCGCGCAGGGGTTAAATGGAGCCGTGTATGCCCTTCTTGCCTTAAATGCGGACCGCTCGGATGTAGACGGGGAGCTGGAACAAAAGTATCTGACCTACATTGTGCAGCAGGAAAAGCCATCCGGCGGATTTTCCTTAGATGACAGCTCTGATACCGCAGATGTGGATCTGACTGCCATGACCTTACAGTGCTTAGAGCCCTATGCCACAGAGGAAGAAATCAGTGCCATCATTGACAGAGGCGTGGAATTTTTAGCGGATGCGCAGGCAGAGGATGGCGGCTATGAGGCGTATGGAGATAAAAGCTCGGAGTCCATTTCCCAGGTAATCCTTGCGCTTAGCACGTATGGGATTGACTGCAATAAAGATGAACGTTTCCAGAAAAAGGAAAAAGGGCTTTACGACAACCTGATGGAGTATTATAAAAAAGATGGAAGCTTTTCCCATCTATTAGACGGGGACAGCGATCCCATGGCTACCGACCAGGCGTTTTGTGCAATGGCGGCATACAGCCGGTTTTTAAATGGCAAAACCAGTTTTTATGATATGAGCGATACCAATTGACACATAAGAAAAAGAATCTGGATCAGCCAGTAAAAAGGGCAGGAGGAAAGAAATGGCAGATAAGATCACACAGCTTCAGAGGGAGCTTGGAACCATTATAAAAGGAAAAAAAGAAGTTACGGATAAGATTATCATGGCAGTGCTGGCAAGAGGACATGTGCTTTTGGAAGACGTTCCTGGTGTTGGAAAGACAACCACAGCTTTGGCACTTTGCCGTCTTATGGGAATGGATTTTAACCGGATCCAGTTTACGCCGGATGTAGTTCCTTCCGATGTAACCGGATTTACCATGTACGAAAAACAGACGGGCAGATTCATCTACCGCCCAGGCGCGGTGATGTGCAACATGCTTCTGGCGGACGAAATCAACCGTACCTCCAGCAAAACCCAGGCAGCCCTTCTGGAAGTCATGGAAGAGGGAAAGGTAACGGTAGATAACGAGACACATCCGGTTCCGCAGCCCTTTGTAGTCATTGCTACAGAGAACCCTACCGGCTCTTCCGGAACCCAGATGCTGCCGGAATCCCAGTTAGACCGATTTATGATAAGCCTTTCCATGGGCTACCCGGATCACGAAAACCTGGTAGAGCTGCTTCGGGACCGGCAGACAAAAAATCCGTTGGAGAACGCGAAAGCAGTTATTACCAAAGAAGAAGTTGTTATGCTTCAGGATCAGGTACAAAAAGTATATATGGCAGATTCCATCCTGAACTATATTGCAACCCTTGCAGAGGCAACCAGAAACCATCCGATGATCACACTTGGTCTTAGCCCCCGTGGAACCCTGGCTTTATGCCGTATGACAAAAGCGGCAGCATTCATGGAAGAACGGGATTACGTGATCCCGGAAGATGTAAAAAGAGTATTCACAGATGTAACCGCACACCGCATGATTCTGGATTCCAGAGCCAGATACCAGGAACAGAGTGCGAAGGATATTTTAGAAGAGATTTTAAAGGATACAGAGGCACCGAAGGTAGAGGGAGAATGAAAAACAGGATTTTACTACTTATATGGTTCATACTGCTTGCCCTGGCTGCCATCTTTACTGGAGCCTGGGTATATGCCGTCCTGTTGCTTTTATCTGCCCTTGCGGTAGTGGCTTTTTTGCTGCTTGGTTTCTTTTGTGGAAAAAAGGTCACCATGAAGCTAAAGCTCCCCAAAGCTGCGGAACAGGATGGAATCTGGAAAGGAAAGCTGCAGATCGTAAATGACTCTGTCCTTCCGGTATTTCTTGGAAAAGGCAGCCTGCATTTGGAAAATCATTTTACCGGGGAGCAGATGGAGCTTCCGTTTTCGTTTTCCCTTAAAGGAAGAGGGAAAAAAGCCATTGACTTCCAGGGAAAAAGCCAGTGGTGCGGCTGTATTTACGCCACCTTACACACCTGGCGCTCCTATGATTTTTTCGGTATCATAGGGCAAAAGAGGAAGGTCAGGCTGTCCGCTTGTACGGTGGTGATGCCCTGTGAGCAAAAGGAAGATTTTCAGTTTCTCACAAAAGAGGGCTTTGACATGGAGAGCTTCCGCTATTCGGGAGCCCGTCCTGGGGATGATCCGGGGGAGACCTTTGATATCCGGGAATACCAGGAGGGGGACAGCATTCGTCAGATCCACTGGAAGTTGACCGGCAAGTTAGATAAAATGATGATCCGCCAGAGAAGTTTCCCGGTGGATGATACGGTCCTGATCCTGGCAGAGCCCTATTTAAAGGAAAAAGCTCCAGCCGTAGCACAGACGCTTGGTGAAGTGTTTGCCGCAGTTTTAAATAGTTTTATGGAACAGGGCATTTCCTGTCAGGCAGGCGTGTTTGACCACAGCACCGGACATTTTTACATTGAAAAAATACGCACCCGCGAGGATTATGAAAATATTCTCTATTTATTCCTCCGCCACGGAGGGGAGGGGGAAAAGCCCTGCACCATCACAGAATATCTTCACACTCCGGGACAACAAAGATTTGCAAATTATATTTATATTACAGGCACCCCAGAAGAGGAAGATCTTAGAAGCCTTCGAACCCGGGGCGAGGTAACCGTTGTAGGCTGCGGAATCGCAGCGGATAAAGGAGAAACCATCACATGGAAGTATGGATCACAAGACAAGAAGAAAAACATAGAAGATACCTGCCCGGTATCCTGCTGGAAAGTATCCTGATTTTTCTGGTAAACGGCGTTGGGACCTTTGCGCTTTTGCATACCCTGATTCCGTCTGTGAATGGGATTCCTTTTTTGGTGAGCGTCGCTGTCACCGCCCTTTTCTGTGGCTTTCTTTTCAGGCTTCGGGAACATTTGGTTGCTGCGGTTTTCTCGTTAAGTGCAGCTGCCGGGATCTGCCTGTTTGCATTTTCTGGCATGCTCTTAAATGGATTCCTTTCGCTCTGGAACCAGCTTGCAGAAGTTCTTGGGAAAAAAGCAGGGATTTATCTTACCATCTACCAGCTGAAGGATTCTGGAAAAGCAAATGGGGAGCTGGCTGCTTTTATTTTCCTTGGCATTGCATGTGGGCTGCTTGGCTTCTTAATCCTGAAGCTTCGGTGGTATGTGCTGCTCCTTCTTTTTGCGGCAGTCCTTCCGGTGGTTCTGGTAAAAACCAGCCTGCTTCCAGATACCAGGCTTTGTCTTTGCTTTTACGCTGGAACCCTGTTAGAATTAAACTACATGACGAAAAATAAAGGGGGAAACTTAGGTAACGCTGCCGATGTGTCCGCTTTTATTGCCGGGGCATTTGGTCTTCTTCTGGTTTCCGTTTTCGGGGGTGTGTTCCTTCAAAGCCTGGTGCCAAAGAATGAGTACCAGGACTCCCAGCTTGTGGCAAATGCCAAAGAAGAGGCATTAAGTGGACTTTCCAGGCTCCGCTACAAAGGGCAGGGGGCAAATTCCCTTCCAGATGGAAAGTTAAAGCAGACCGGAGCCTGGAGTGCGTCATCGGATACGGCACTTGAAATTACCATGGAGCATCCGGCTTCTTTGTATCTGCGTGGCTTTGTGGGAAGCGTTTATGACGGCTCTTCCTGGACGGAGATTTCCACGGAAGAGGCCTATGAAGAAAAAGACTTGTATTACTGGCTTCACCAGGAGGGCTTTTATGGAGAAACCCAGCTTCTAAATGCAAGAAATCTGATCCAGGACGATTCCCTCTCCAGTGAAAAAGGAATCATTTCGATAAATAATAAAACGGCAAGCAGTAAATACCTTTATACCCCGTATGAGCTCTCAGGTCTGCCAGACGGCTACACAGGCGAAAACGCCCAGGCGGACAGCACCCTGTACGCCAGAGGACTGTTTGGAGAAAGAACCTATCGTTTTTCCTCCCTTGGAAATCTGGTAAGTGATTTTACCACCCTTGGAGCAAAGGTCTATCAGACATTGACCGCTGGAAATAATGCAGGGGATGGCGGCGCGGATGCCGTCAGTTCCTACCGAAGCCAGGAGAGTTATTACAATACCTTTGTTTATCAGGAAGATACCGCTCTTCCAGCGTCCTTAAAAACCCTGTTTCAAAAGGAACTTGGAGACGGCGGAAACCGGGAGGAAGGACATACCGATTACTACACGGCAATCACCAGGATCCGCTCCTATCTGGAAAAGAACATGACCTACAGTTCCCAAACGGATGTCTTTTCTGAAGACGGGGATTTTACAGAGAATTTTTTAACCACCTCTAAGATCGGGCACAGCGTTCATTTTGCAACAGCGGCGACGCTTATGTTCCGCTATTATGGCATTCCCGCCCGGTACGTGGAAGGGTATCTGATCACCCCTCAAGATGTAGATGGGAAAACAGATGGCGAAACTATCGAAATCCCGGGAACTAACGGACATGCCTGGACAGAGATCTACATTGATGGACTTGGATGGGTTCCGCTTGAAATGACACCTTCCTATTACGGTATCATGGAAGAAGCCAATTTAAAAACAGGGCTGGAAGCAAAAGGAAAGCTGGCTGCTTCAATCCCAGAGACAGAATCACAGCCGCCAGTGGAAGAGAACATCCGTACCAATTTCAGCCTGAAGCTGGCATTGTTTGGAATCGAAAAATTCCTTCTTCTGTTTTTGATCGTATTTGATACGTTTATGTTTCTGTTTATCCTGACGGTGATATTCTTAAGAGCGTTTACAAACCGAAAGAGAAGAAAGTGCTTTGCCTCCCAGGACACCAAACTGGCAGTGAGGGCCATGGCTGGTTATGCCAGAGCGTTATACGAGCATGGCACACAGTATTCAGATGAGACCACATTACTCTATGAAAGAGTAAGAAAGATTGGACAAAAGGCAGCGTTTAGCCCCCATCCGGTATCGGCCTCCGAACGCCATGATACGGCAAGCTGTATCCGGCATTTAAAAAAGGAATTAAAAGCATCTGCAAGCTGGTATGACAGATGGATCATGAAATACATTGAAAGACTTTATTGACAGGAAAGGAGGCTGTTTATGAAAGAAAAAAAGAAAAGAAAAATACTGGCAGCGCTCATTCCTGTGGCAGTGCTTTTTCTGGCTGCTGTCGTTTTTGCACAGGGCGTATTAAAAAGTGAGTCCGAGGCAGTACCAAACCCGGTTCAGGGAATCAGTGCAGACAGCTCCTTAAAAGGGTATCTGGGAACCGGTTTTGCCTATGCAGGATCTAAGACAGATGGAAACGGCGAGGAAGCGGAAGAGCAACAGGAACAGGCACAGCTTCTTCCGGAAGAGACACCGACTCCTACGATTACGCCAGAGCCGACAAAGGAACCGGTACCCCAGACGGTGACACCAACGCCTAAGCCGGAGGAAAGCGTAACGCCCACCCCACAGGCAACTGTGACAGAAACGCCGCCAGAAAATAATAACAATACAAACCAAAATCAAGAGAATCAAAGTAATACGATTGAATATGATAACCAGGATGAACCAGACAATTCCGAACAGCCATCGGAAACACCAGATGCGGATGATAACCGGAACCAGGACGGGGCGCAGACTCCGGATGAGGATCTGCCACCTGTTACCCCGGCACCGGAAGAGCCGCAGATCACTGCGACACCTGCCCCTACGGAAAGTCCAGAGGAACCGGTAGAAGATAATTACCCGAAGATTGCCACAGACCTTACCGATGGGGAGACGGTCAATGCTTCTTACCGTACCTTTTACATCCAGGCAACCGACCATTATGGAAACAGTCTGGGCGCAGCTGCCCTTACGGTAACCGGAAATGGGGAACGGCTTTCCTGCCAGGGAGAACCGGCTGCTGGAATCCTGGCATATCGCCTGGAACTGGCAGAAGGTGCCAACACCATAGAAATCAAGGCGACAGACGAAGAAGGCTATGCCACTACCTTACCTCCTTTTACCCTGTATAAAGGAGAAGACGCAGGTCCACAGGTGGCAGGTTCTATCACCATCAGCATTGAAGCGGGTACGGTAGGGCTTGGAACCATCCTTCCGGCAACCTCTATTGAATATTACCAGGGAGAACAGTTATCTTCTGTGCTGCTGCGGCTTTTGCAGAACACAGGCTTTGACTGGAGAAACAATGGGGATGCCACCAGCGGCTTTTATTTAAAAGCAATCGGAAGGGGCGGCATTTCCGCAAATGCAGCTATTCCGGATGACCTGATGGCGCATTTGCAGGAAGTAAACTGTCAGTTATCCGATCACGATTCCAACTGGCTTGGAGAGTTTGATTTTACCATGGACTCCGGCTGGCTGTATTCCGTGAACGGTGAATACATGAGTGTTGGAATGTCTTCCTATTTCCCGGCGGACGGGGATGAGGTAAGGCTTCGATTTTCCCTTTATTCCGGTGCCGACGTAGGCGGCGGAGTAAACGGCGAGACATGGGGGGACTGGTAAATGAAAAAAAGATTGGTAATGGGAACCCTAACGGCAGCTCTGATTGCTGGAAGTGTTCCTTATGAGATACATGCACAGCAAGAAGTGATGATACAAAGCGAAGAAGGAGGACCAGAAGAGCCTTCGGAACCGGAACAGCCAGAGCCTGCTCCAAGTGAGGAACCACAGCCGACCATGGAGCCAGAGCCCACTGTGGCACCACAGCCGACCGTGGAGCCAGAGCCTACACAGGCACCAGCTCCAACTGAGACTCCACAAGAGCCGACTGCAACACCGGTTCCGGAGCCAACTACGGCACCAACAGAAACTCCGGCTCCAACCGAGATTCCACAGCCGACTGCGACTCCAACCCCGGCTTTGGTGAGCGTGGGACTTCAAATTGAGCCGGGAGATGCCAGTGTGGTGATACTGGATGCAGAGGGAAACCCGGTTTCTGCAGAAGAAAATGGACGGTATTCTCTTTTACAGGGACAGGCGTATGAACTTTATGTCCGTAAAGAAGGGTACCAGGAATTCTACCAGAAGATCACGGCAGATCCTGCGGTGACGGAATATACTATCACCCTTCTTAGCGGCAACACAGCCTTAAAGGGCTTGTATGTTTCCAGTTCCGACAAGTACGGAAAAGGAATCTTAAAATTAAGCCCGGATCTGGATCCAGATAAGGAAAAATTTGAGGCTTCCTACGATGGCGAACGGCAGAGCCTGAACATCTGGCCAGAAGTAGAGGATGAAAAAGCTTCTGTTAAGGTTTATGCCATCAGCGGTATCAAGGCAGGAACTGTAGAAAAAGATGAGACCATCACGGGAACGAAAGACAACAAAGACCGCCTCTACTGGAAGATCTTTTTTGCCGACCAGGAAAAAGAGGCGAAGGTCCGCCTGGAGGTAAAAGCAGAGGACGGGACAACCAGAGACTATTATATTACCCTGAAACTTACCGATACTACAGCTCCGGTACTAAAAAAAATCAGTGCCAGCCGTATCTCCACGGACACTGCTTCTGCTGTCTATAAAACTTCCGAAAAGGGAACCTGTTATTACCAGGTGATTGAGGCAGGGGCAAAGGTACCCGCCCTAGATACAAGTGGGAAAGGAACAGAAGTATTAGCCGGAACCAATACCATTACCCTGACTGGATTATCCTCCGGGGAAAAAGACCTGGTGATCGTGGTAAAGGATGCAGCGGGAAATGTAAGTGATTCTTTAGTCATGGGGATCCCGGATATAAAAACAGCCGGTACCCCTGGAAACCTGGTACATGGCTCCGACCATGGCGGAAATAAGTCCCAGGCCACTATCCCAGGACAAAACGGCGAGGGTTCCTTATCCAATTTAAAACAGGTGGAGGGAAGCAAAGCTGGAGGCAAAGAGGGGGAGAAAACCACTGGGGAGATTAAGGCTTCCTTAAAGCTCCAGGGGGAGAAACAGACTTCTTTGTTTGGAAATATGAAGACAGCTGACACCAAAAAAAATGAGTCCCCGAAGTGGACAGACCGGACAGGGAAGAAATATGCAAAGGATTTAAAGCCTGGCTATACCATAGCAGGGGAGAAGGTGATGGAAAAAGCCACTCCCTCCCCGGTGGTAGAAGAAAAAAGTGAGGCGTCAGATGGTTTTACAGAAGAAACGAAAACCACAGTTACAAATACAACTGGAAAGAACCAGGATCAGGAGGAATCTTTTGCAGGAAGTGTGACAAGAGGAATCCAAAAAGCAAGTCTGACAACAAAATTTCTTCTGGTGATTGCGGTATTGGAAACTGGTTTTGCTCTCTTTTTTGTAACGGCAAAGAAAAGGTTTAAAAAAGAAAGCAAGAAAAAGCCCAAAATAACGGCGTAAGCAAAGAAAAGAAGGGAGAACTGAATGAAACCAACAATGAAAAAATGGCTGACCGGACTTTTGTCTGCGGCCCTGTTAGCTGGAAATCTTCCGGTGTATGCGTTAAACACCGCTTATGCCGCAGAAGAGGATGGATTTTTTACAGATGAGACGGATTCTTTTGAGGGTGGTTCCCAGGAATCCGAAGACACACAAAGTGAGGATTCTTTTGCAAGCGTTTCTGAATTTACCGGGTTTACCTCCGGGGAAGCAGAAGAAGATTTTTCAGGAGAAGAGGACTTTGAAGCCTCTGATTCCCAGGAGGGATTTGAAGGGGAGACAGATCCTATCATCATGCCAGAAACCGATGCGCAGGATGAGGGTGGCTACCTTCAGAACCTGACCTTATATACCAGCCAGAGCGGTGCTTCTACCGTAGGATTAAAGCGTATGTCTGATCTTGATGCAGAGTTTGGTGGTAAGGTTTATGTGGCAGAATATGGTTCCAACATGGATTCCGCATCCTTCTGGATCACAGCGGATCTGGCAGGGAATGCACCGGAGGGATCCGTCCTTCAGCTGGAAACCACGGGACTGGACGGAGAAAAACAGAATGCGGAAATGTCAAAAAGCGGATACACAGATGGTATCCGTTACAATATAGCTGCCTCCGTTTTTGCAGCCGGAGAAAATGGCTCCAAAAGAGCACTTTATACTATCACCGCAGGAACAGAAGGGGACAAGCAGGTTTACCAGATCCTGGTAGAACGCCGTCTTGACCTTTCCGATCTCAAGGCCTGCCTGCCGGATGACAAGGACCTGGCAAAAAATATCCTTCCGAAATTTGACACCACAGGAACTACAAGGGACTACGAGGCAACGGTAGTAGTTTCTACTGCTTCTTTACAGGTGGTTCCAAAAGCGTTTTCCGGCAACTGGTATCAGCTTGCCATTTCCAGTGAAAATGTAACCACAGGCGAAGTAAAAGAGGTTCCGTTTTCTTCTACAGATACGGCTGTGAGCGTTCCACTGGCAGACACCGGTGATACCAAAGTGACGCTCTCCATGTCAGAGGCAAACACCTATGCGGATCCTGCCCTGGCAGAGAAAACCTATACCTCCACAGGAACTTATACTATCCTGGTGCATAAAAGTACAAGCGACAAGGTAAGTTTTCAAATTACTCCGGAGGATGCGGTCATCAGCGTATATGACAAAGATGGGGAGCGCCTTACCCCTTCTGTAGATTCCCTGATGGTTTATGAAAACATTCTCCAGGGAGAAGCCTATACCTGGAATATTTCTAAATATGGCTATATTTCCCGGCAGGGCAGCTTTACCGGTGGCGAGGTTTCCGACATTAGTGCAGAACTGGTAAAACAGGATGCTACGCAGCCGGAGATCACGGACAATGACTGGATCAATTTTCGAAACAGTGAAACAAATAACGGCATTACCGGAAGCAGCACCCCAACCAGTGCGGATTCCACCCTGTTAAAATGGACCAAAAGGATCGGAGTGGGCTGGGAGGCAGCCATCACACCACCACTGATCCTGGGCGGAGCAGTTTATGTAGCGTCTGGACAGTTTATCTATAAGCTGGATAAAAACACAGGGGAAATCCTTCAGACCAGCGAACAGCTCTCTGGAAATATGCAGTATGCCATGATCCCCCTTACCTATGCAGAGGGAATGCTCTTTGCACAGATCGGCGGCGGTCAGATCCAGGCGGTCAGTGCTACTTCCTTAAAGTCCTTATGGATCAGTGAGTCCCTGGGAGGTCAGACACTTTCCCCGATCACTTACAAGGATGGTTATATCTATACCGGAACCTGGAATTCTGAGACTACAGCAGGCTCTTATTTCTGTCTGTCTGTTACAGACGAGGATCCATCCACAGGAACGGAGATTAAACACTGCACTTGGAAATACAACCATAAGGGCGGCTTTTACTGGGCTGGTTCTTATGCCTCATCCGATTACCTGATATTTGGTTCCGACGACGGTTCTTCAGAAGGAACAGATACCAACTCCGCCATCCTGTATTCCGTAAACACACATACCGGATTGCTCATGGATAAGATGACAAGCCATGGAGATATTCGTTCTACTATCGTTTATAATAATGGTTATGTATATTTCACCACCAAAGGCGGGTATCTGTACCGCGTGCAGATGAATGCAGACGGCACCTTTGGAACTGCCTGCAGCTATAACCTTGGCGGCATGGTAACTGCTTCCCCGGTTGTATATAAGGGGAGGATCTATGTAGGTGTCTGCGGAAATGGCGAACAGTTTAGTTCCGATGGCGGTCATCATTTTGCAGTCTTAACTGAAACCGCTTCCGGGATCTCTCTGGCATATAACGTATCCATCCCAGGCTATCCCCAGGCAGCGCCTCTTTTGTCTACGGCCTACGAAAACCAGGATTATAATGGGGATGGACAGGCAGATGGAAGAGTCTATCTGTACTTTACCTACAATGCAAAACCAGGCGGTATTTATATGCTGTCCGATGAACCGGGACAGACCTCCGGAACAGCCGTAGAGCTTTTCCGCCCGGCAAGTGACCAGCAGGAATACTGCATCAGTACCATCTGTGCAGACCGTGAGGGCACCCTTTATTACAAAAACGATTCCAACTATCTGATGGCTCTGGAAACAAATGGAGCCTATCTGGACAGCGTGACAGTCACAGCAGATACTGGAAAAGTGACCTGGCCTTCTGCTTTCCGAAAAGATACCTTAAAATATAATTTAACGGTAGCAGAGAATACCGGCAAAGTGACCTTTGATTTTAAAGCACCGGAAGGCTGCACCATAACTGTAAATGGACAGGCGTATGCAGGAAGTTTTGTAGCGGATGTAAGCGGCGGCTCCACAGATGTGAAGGTAACTGTAAGCGGTATGGGAAAGAGCAGGGAATATACTTTCCATATTTCCCAGGATATTTCCACTCCGGTTCTTGCGAACATGGCACTTAGCACCAGCAATACCTACTCCAATACGGCAAACCGGATTTCGCTGTCCCCGGAATTTAGCAGTGTAACAACCAGCTACCGGGCAATCTATAAAGAGAGCCGGGAATTTTTAAATATCTTTGCAGAACCGGCAGACAGCAGCGCATCGGTTACCGCTGTGGGAGTCCGTGGCACCAGCAAGGTAACGGTTCTTGGAAAAGTAACCGGAAGTGGTGCAGCACACAGAATTGCCATGTATTTTGATAAAACAAATCCAGAGGCAGAAGCAGAGGTAAAGGTTACCGTTACCACCAAATCCGGAAAGACAACCGACTATACCATTGTGGTACAGCGTACCGATACCCCATCCCCGACACCGACTGTAACTCCGGTTCCGGCTACCCCGACACCCGTTCCGCCGACTCCGACACCGACGGAAGTCCCGGAGGTATTTGGCCCCTGGACAACCGTATCGGGGGCAACCGTATTTGCCCCGGAAACCCAGAAGCGCACCAGCAACAAGGGAAAAACGGAAACCCGTACAGTGGGAAGTAAACTTACCCCCACCATCAAGGTAACGGCCTCTAGCATTAAGCTGAAGGTAAAACAGTCTACCACAAAAGTGAAGGTAACCGGTCTGGCAAATGGGGATTCCATCAAGAGCTGGACTACCAGCAATAAAAAGATCGTAACAGTGACCAGAAAAGGTACCATAAAAGGCTTAAAGGCTGGAAAAGCAAAAGTCACCATCACCCTGGCGAGCGGTAAAAAACAGGTGATTAATGTGACTGTTCAAAAGACGGCGGTGAAGACAACCAAGATCACAGGCATTGCGTCTAAGGCAACCTTGAAAAAAGGCAAGAAGCTGACCTTAAAGCCAGTCATCAGCCCGATCACCTCCCTGCAGAAGGTAACCTATACCACTTCCAATAAGAAGGTGGCAACCGTTACGAAAAAGGGTGTGATAAAAGCCAAGAAAAAAGGAACTGCCACCATTACGGTAAAATCAGGTTCCAAATCGAAAAAAATTAAGATCACAGTAAAATAAAAAGTGGAACAGGCAGCAAGGCCTTGCGGGGCTTCTGCCTGTTCTGCCATTTAAAAGAGGCAGGAGTAGCTTCGTAAAAAAGTGAGGAAAAAAATGATATATATTAGCCATTTAGTTTTAGATGTTGACATGAAAGCATTGGTAAAAGAGTACGGAACCGGGATCGAAAGCATTGATTTTTCCATTTCGGATAACCTGGATCAGCTTTCGAATTCAATCAAAACGTACTGGGAGAAGATGAAAGAGATAGGGACCAGGGATCTGATTCTTCATGGCCCATTTCTGGATGTGAACCCCTGTGCATACGACAGCCTGGTGCGGGAAGCCACCATGACAAGATTCAACCAGTGCTATGAGGCGGGGCTTCAACTTGGAGCTAAGAAGATTGTCTTTCACTCTGGCATGAACCCGTATGTTTATTACAAAGAATACTGGGCGGAGCATGTCGCCAAATTCTGGCAGGAATTTATGAAGAACAAAACAGAAATAGAAATTGTTTTAGAAAATGTATTTGATGATGACTGGAGGCTCCTTTTGGATGTTTATGAGAGGGTGAACCAGCCGAACTTTAAGCTGTGCCTGGACATCGGGCACGCACACTGTTATTCTTCCCTGGATGTCAGGGAGTGGGCGAAAAATCTGGCTCCCTATGTAAGCCATGTCCATATCCACGACAACTGCGGAGACCGGGATTCCCACATCGGACTTGGAAGCGGAAACCTTCCCTGGCAGGAAGTGCTTGGCTATCTGCCAGAAACAAAAGAACGCACCTGGACCATTGAGTGCATGCAAAAAGAAGATATAAAAAGATGCCTTGACAGCCTGGCTGAAAAATAAGTTGTGGAACAGCACTATTGATAAATTGCTTTATATCGTCAGGAGAATATGGAAATTATGATGAGATGAGGGATAAGCCCCCGATAGTATGGATCTTTGGAACTATGCTGCCGGGGGGCTTTTGATTTACGGCTACTTATAAAACGCCAAGACACAGATTATAAACGGATCCTGTTTGTGTGCCAAATTAGGGCTGGAGGTTTTGAGAATAAAATAAATTATTTTTAGCAAGGATGCAACGGATACCGAAATTTTACGTGATATATAGTGAAAAAGGAATAACGAAACTTTGAAGGGAGGGCTCTAAAAATTTTTATTTACAACTTATAGGGAAAAATTTAAGAAAACGAGGTAAAAAGGATGAGTGGATTAAAAAAGTGGATGGCAATTATTATGACAAGTGTTACAATTATGGGAAATATGGCAGGGCAGGGTATCTCTGTAATGGGTGCGGAAAATGAAGCGCAGGAAGTAATTTCCAGTGGAAACATTTATGTAACAGAAACTGGTGCTAAGGAAAGAATTGTCAGAGTAAATGAAGATGGATCTTTTGTAACAGAACCAATTGAAGCGATTTCTTCCTATGCGACAAATGCGCCATGTGAACATCCGGCGAGATATTTAGAAGCTGTTGGTAAAAAGACAGATTTTCGAACAGTTGGAACAGCTGGAATCTGTTACAAAGAACGGCTGATTATCTCAAACAAATGTAATAAATGCCATCGTAGGGGGATAAAAACTTACACTCCATGGACATATTGCAGTAAACATAGTTATCCGTTTTTGAAGAAGACCTGTAGTATTTGTGGATATAAAAAATAATCACGGTTAAGAGAAAGGAGCAGCATGATGAAACGAAAAAAGTTTTGGATTGGAGCGGCAGCGTGTATGCTGATTGGAACAGCTTCAGTGGCTGCCAGTTCTGGAGTTGAATTACATGAATTTTTCAATGCAAATGGAGAGAGGGTAATGTACCCGCTGGCCACATTTGACGAAGATCCGGATTTAAGCACCAGCGGACCACAGGATCAGGTATCAGTGGGGCAGATTATTGAAACAGAAGACGGAAAAGAAATAGTTACTGCGGTAGATGGTCAGGGAGCTTATATGACAGAAGTAATTGACCAGTAAATGGAAATGCAGAAAAGGAATTAGGAACGAAATATATTTCATTTCCTTTTCTGCAAAAAAAATAAAAAAATTACATTTTTCATGCGACCAATTAAAATAAAATACGTGATATAAGGTGAAAAAGGAGGATAGCTTAGGATGGATGATGCACAGATCATTAATTTGTATTTTGCCAGAGATGAAAATGCAATTGTAGAGACCAAAAATAAATATCAAAATATGTGTTATATAGTTGCACACAATATTTTATACAGCAGGGAGGATTCTGAAGAGTGTGTAAATGATACATGGCTTTTTACCTGGAACAGCATTCCTCCAAGAAGACCATCTATTTTGTCTTCCTTTGTTTCAAAAATAACAAGAAATACAGCAATCGACCGTTATCGGAAAAGAAATGCGCAGAAACGGGTGGATTCACATATGGAAGATATTGCTGGGGAAGTGGAAAAAATTGGAAGTGCAATTTCTTCTGATATTGAAATTTATTTAAAAAAGAAAGAACTTGTAAAATTATTTGACCACTTTTTATCAACGCTTTCGGAACGTGACCGGGATATTTTTATTAGACGCTACTGGTATATGGATCCTGTAAAAGCGATAGCAGACCGACATGCCTGTGGGGAAAGTAAGATCAAGTCAGTTTTGGCTCGTAGCAGGAAAAAACTTTATGGTTTATTAAAGGAGGCTGGCTATGAGGGATAATAAAGGATGGGATTTTTTAACGGCATTTGAGGATATAGATGAGAAATACATTTATCAGGCGGCGAAACCGTGGAAAGAAAATAAAATCGTAAGAGTCAAGCGCTACATACGGGTTGCAGCAGCCTGTATCATATTAGTGGCTGCTATTGGTGGTGGACTTACACATCAGAATGAGGTAAAAGCAGCCTGGTATAAAATGACTTCTCTTATTGGCCGGATTTTGGGAATTGAGAAGGAAACAGATGAATATGTGAAAACAATTCAAAAGACAATCGAAAAAAATGGGATTGCGGTTTCGTTAGAGGAAGTCGCTGCGGATGCAAAAAGCCTTTGGATTGCATATTCCCTGACGGATGAAAAAGGCGAAAATGATATTTCCATGAGCAGCATTCAGGTCGCAGTTGATGGCGAGTCATTAGCGTTAGAAAATCAATATTCGCTTGATAACAGTAGCGGATCAGAAAAAGTGACTTCCAAATACTTTGCAGCGAAATTTAATCGAAGTAGAGCTGATCATTTCCAGAAGTTTGAAATTCAAATAGGAACTTTCCAAAATCAAAATGAGCAGGTTGAGGAAAGGGATGTATATAGTTTTTCATTTACAGCAGATCCAGAAGCACTGCAGGCAGACACAAAAGAAATTGACATTCAAGTGTCTATCCCAATTGAGAAGGATCAGACGTTTTTGATTTCAGAAATGAAATATAATATTTTCGGGTGTACCATTTCTGGATCATATTCCGATATGACAAATGAAGATGAATTCTGGCTTCGCGGGAAGGACGATTTAGGAAATGAATATGTTTTTAGTCTCACTTCCTATGATAAACCGAATCTAATTTTTGAATTACAAGATTGGAGAATTTTGGATCATGCAAAACAGTTAACGCTGCAGCTCTATCACTATTCAGGAACTACAGGAAAAATGGTTTCCTATGAGCAGAAAGAATCAGAAGAGGCTTACATAGAAGAAATAGGAACGGTATATGATGAAGACCAGGCACCGGAAGACCTAGCGGTTTCAGTTGGAGATGGTATTACCGTTGATTTACAAAATTAAATCGGAAATGTAGTAGCCTGCAAATAAAAAGTCAAGGCTAAATTGAAGAACATTGAAAATTTTATACAGGTTGAAAATTAGGTATCAAAATAAGACCACCACACCAGTGCTGGCCTGAAAATATTAGTGGATAATTAAGATTCTGGAAGAGATGAAAGATATTCTTTCACTCGTCCGTAGTAGATTCTTAGAAACTTGTTGGCACCTGCAGTCATATAGACATAGTAAGGCTTGCCTTGAGCACGTTTCTTATCTAAGAACTGATAAACAGGATCATCTTGCGGATGCGTTTTAATCAGGACATCCATTACCTGAAATAAAGTCTTTCTAAGATCAGAGGAGCCTCGTTTGGAAGTTGGAACACTTTTTTGTTCATAACTTCCCGATTCATTAACACCGGGATCTACACCGGCAAATGCAGTAATAGCACTTTTGTGAGTGAAACGGGAAACATCTCCGATCTCAGCTATCAACTGAGGACCAAGTGAAGTTCCAACCCCTTTCATAGCCATAACGACAGGATATTCCGGGAGTTTGGATGCAGTTTCATTCATGAGAGTGCGTAGTGACTCAACAGTTGTAGAGGCACTATTAAGCTGGTCTACAGACTGCTTAATAATAAGCTTTGTAATGGCATCCTTTGAAAGTACAGGAACAAGTTCCTTTGCTTTTCCATAGATTTCCTCAGCTTTGGATTGGCTGAAGTTGTACTTCTTACGTTTGCACCAGTTTTGATAATGGTCGATAAAGGAATTCAGGGACATTTTACGGACACAGTCTACATGCCAGTATGTAGATGCAAAATCAACCCATTTCTGGCTGCCGTCACTGCGTGCAGGACTGTCAAAGTAAGTATTGACACCAGGATAGGTTTGGTCAAGGATGCCGATAAGATTATTTTTCATAGCCGTCTTGTGTTTTATGTAAAAGCCGAACTGACGGTTCATGGTTTTGAGCTGATTGCGTAATTCATCCATAACATTATACTGTTTAAGATTTTGCCATTTGTCAAGAGCATATCGGGCAATCTTAACAGCATCTGCTTTATCAGATTTCACTTTACGAAGAGAATCATTATCAAAGTCTTTGATAAGTTTTGGGTTAATGGCACTGACGAAAATATTTGCCTCTGAAAGCTGATGAGCGAGGACTTCATAATAACGCCCTGTGTGCTCCATCACGATTCGGGACTCACCTTCAACAGAGTTGATGAGTTCTACAAGTGAATTGATACCACTGGCTGTGTGTTTGATTTCGAAAGGTGCGGAAACAATTTCACCGAAAGGTCGCATGATAGCAACCATACTCTTACCTTTTGAAACATCGATACCTACTGCGTTCATAAATTGTCACTCCTTAAGATTATTGCAATGGATAAGTACCAGTTTTACTCATTGCCTATTCAATCTACTGTGGTGTGACGCGAATGCACCTATGGCGATTCAACCTGCATAAAACGAACGCTGCGAATGAGGAGCTGGTTATCAGTCTTAATTACGGACGCGGAGTCCAAGAAAGTATTCGATATACCGATTGCTCCATCATTATACAGCTTAAGCAACAAGATGGATAATTCCTTACTGGCTGTAAGGGATATTAACCATAAATATATTGTAGTAGAAAGTATTCACTGCGTGGAATCAGCTCCTCGTTTTCATCGAGGATCGGCTTCCCTGTATATTCATCATGCTGAAACAGGAGATATTTTTGTGCTTCACCGTAATCTGCGTTTTTACTTGCTATGTGTTTCAGGATTGCCATGGAGATCTCCTTCATTCTTAACTTTAGGCTGGCCGGAGATAGAAGTAAAATCACCTGCCATTTTTAACACTTCATATTTCATTTCGTAGATTCTTGCGATACTCTGATTTATCGCTTTTCTCATTTCCTGAGAATGGATACCGCCGCTGTTGAAGTGCCGGGCAATCTGGTTCAGATTACTGCCAATCTTTCCAAACTCAGCAATCAGTTTTTTCAATTCTGGTATATCTGCCACAATCTCATATTTAACAGTGACTTTTTTATTCATTATCTGGTTCCGTGCATATTCTGCCAGTGTAAGATTTGCACTTTTGGCATTTTCTGCTACGATTTCGTATTCTGTGTCTGTGAGACGGAGCATAATCTGGTGTGTATGACGGAGCTGTCCGTCCTTCTTTGGCCTTGCCATGTGTTTCTCCTTTCCCGTGACGGCAGAGCCATCACGTTGCGACTATTTTATAGGAGCCAGATTGCACATTTAAAAAATGTGCAGCAACCGAGGGTATGGGGAAGCAGAATCCCCATCAAGATTGCCAGGTAAGCAAAACCACGAAAGTGAGTTTTGAGTTACTCTGGCGAATCTTGCTTTAAAAGAGAGAATAATTACCTTTCAAATAAAAGCCAATTAATTTATCTTAAGGGAAAGTCTGAGTTACTAATTTTTGAATATGAAATGATTTAAGATTTATGAGATGGCAATTTACAATAAATGAAATAAATTGTTTAAAAAAGCATATTGTTGTATTTTAGATTATTTTTAGAAGTAAAAAAATATAGCGAGCATGAAGGAGAAATGTAAAAACATGACAGAGGGAAGATAGGTATATAATATTGAAAGTGGCAGATATGGATTTTGGGTATCAGATTTATGGTGGCATAATGGATTTCATTGCGGTGAATGCTTGGAGGTATGCTTGATGGAGAATGGACAACTACTCGGATGGAAATAAATATCAATCAAGTGTGGTGTTTTGTTGGTACACCATATAGGGTAAGTAATTTGGAATGTGTTAGAGCAAGGATAAAATAAACGCCACCTTACAACTTTTTGAATAAAAAAATATCGTACAGGGATTTTCTGATGTTAATGACATTGCCGTGAACAGTATCAGCTAGTGCAAATATAATATGATTTAGACGTCAAAAGGGTAATTTGCTAACCGGAATTATTATATTTAGTATATTTACTTCGTGTAATGTTGTAGAAGAATCCGGTCAAAAGGACTTTTGACAATCTAATTATAGTATAATTTATATAAAAAAAAGAATGCAAAAATTCGGGAAATATTGTATAATTATTAAAACGTTATAAAATATGGAGAAATAAGGTGGAAATATGGCAACCATTCTTGATGTTGCAAGATTAGCAGGAGTATCGCAGGGAACAGTATCTAATGTGCTGAATGGTAAAGGCAATGTAAGCAGTGAAAAAATTCGTGTTGTTGAAGAAGCTGCTCAGCAGTTAGGATATACAATTAATGAAAGAGCAAGGATATTACGTAAAGGAACGGGAAAAGTTGTAGGAGTTATTCTTCCTACAGTTGAATCACGGCAGTATCGTGAATTCTATTATAGTTTAAAATACTATGTAGAAAGCAATGGCTATTCAACAGAATTATTCTTGACAAATAATAGTCCTCAGGTTGAACTTGAGATGATTCAAAAAGCGAAATCTGTTATGGTATGTGGCATGATTGTTATTACATGCCTATATCGAAAGGAGAATGTTTACAAGCAAGCTGGATTTGCAAAGGTTTGTTTTGTTGAAAGACATCCTGGTTTCGAAGCCGATTATTTTGGATTTGATTATAAACTTGCTGGTATCCAGATGGCAAAAAAAATATTGAATAATGGATATAAAAATGTATTAGTTGTTACGGAATCTGAGAAATATACTAATGAAGCTGAGTATTTAAAAGGTTTTTGTTCCGAAATTGATGAAAGTTCTTATTGCAATGTTAAAAAAATTACAACTGACTTAGGAAGAGTATCCCATAGCATTTTAAATTTATTTGCTTCAAATGAAGAGATGGATGTCATTGTGACAACAAATATGGGATTTGCTGAAAAAATAAGACAGATAATTAATTCTTTTTTTTCCGAAAAAAAAATAGATATTCATACGCTGTCTCCTGTAGTATATCTTCCAGAAAAAGACTTTAAAAAATATGAGTTAAATTATAGTTTACTTGGACGAGAAGTTGCAGCCAGAATTATTCAGAACAAGGGAAATTTGATACCAGAAACTCACATTTTTGAAAATGATGGTGAGAGAAATTGGAAAAACATTCAAGTTAGTCACGAAACAGCAGAATGTCTGAATATATTAGCGTTAGATAGTCCAGAATCTATTATTATGCAAGGGCTGGCACAATTTTATACAGAAAAAACAGGTACAAAAGTAAAAATAGCTGTTTTTGCATATGATGAAATTTATGATCAGTTTGTCAATTCAGAAACATCAGATTTATATGATGTATTCAGGATTGATGTTACATGGCTTTCGTGGTTTGCGGAAAGATTACTGCTTCCATTGGATAAGATTGAACCTGATATAAGTAAGGTGTTTTCTGAATATTTGCCTTCTCTGGAAGATAAGTATTGCTATGTAAGGAATAAAATATACGCGCTTCCAGTATCTCCAAGTTCGCAGCTTTTGTTTTATAGAAAAGATCTTTTTGAGAATGTTGCGATTAGGAGAATGTATCGTGAAAAGTATAAACAGGAATTAAAAATACCGGAAACGTTTGAAGAATATAATAGGATTGCGGCTTTTTTTACTGAAGGAAATGGGTTTGGTACAGATGTTCGGTATGGAGCTAACTTAACATTAGGGAATACAGGTGTTGCATCTACAGAATTTTTAACACGTTTTTTTAGTCATAAAGATAATCTATATAGTGATGAAGGTAAAATAATTATCAATAATGATGTTGGAAGAAAAGCACTTGAAGAGTTGGTAGAAGCTCAAAAATATGCACCAGGAAAAACTGCTCGTTGGTGGACTACAGCTGCAAAAGAATTTGCAAATGGAAATGTTGCAATGATGATTAATTTTAGTAATTACGCATCAGAAATTCTTGGATATAATTCTAAGATCGTAGGAAATGTAGGATTTGGAATGGTACCAGGAGGAAACCCAATTTATGGAGGAGGCTCTCTTGCTGTTTCTAAAAATAGTAAACATCCTGAAGATGCGCTGGCGTTCATTAAATGGATTACTATGGAACCAGTTGCATCGGCGATGGCAGCACTTGGCAGTGTTTCTCCGTGCATCAAAACATATAATAAGTATGATATAATAAATACATTTCCATGGTTGGAATTTTCAAAAAAATGTTTTTCATTATCTCGAACAAAGAGATTACCAGATACAGACTATAGACCTTTTGATGAAAAAAAGTTTTTGAATATAGTTGGTTCTGCTGTAAAAAATGTAATGTCAGGGTTGCTTAGTGTAGAAGAGGCGTTGGAAAGAGCACAGAGTATGATAGATTCTGAATTCTGATGCTATATTGAGAAAAAGGAGGGGGAGTGGTTTATAATCCAGTCCACTCCTTCTTTTTTTGTATGTATTATACTTTAGGTGTTTACCGAACCAATCTGCCAATAGCTTGGTCTTGCGCTTGGTTCCATGACTATCTTTGATACATCGGGCATCGAAGCATGGGTTACCGAAAATAATCCCAAGTATGTAAACCGCATTATTAAATACTCGAAGGCTTTTGCTAAAGCAAATAATCTTGATGAGAATTATAATTCTTATAAAGTAGCCTATGTTTCCGTGCATATCTATGTTGTTGCCAATCCGGTTATCCAGCAAATCAAAGATAGCTTTTGCATTGCCCATCGTAAAACTTAAAACGAAAAGACTCTTCGCGCAGACTTATCGTTTGCAGGCATTACATAACTTGTTACAGTGATGGTTGCTGATAAAATTCATCAGTATCAATACATCCGAAGTCTTACGCCTTTAATTGTCTGACATTTACTTTTCATAACATCTTTTTCTTAGTGGCTAGTCCGATAAGTCTTTTTGTTATGCCTGAATTTAAAATCATACACTTTCCATCCTAAGAATCCTGTATTACAGGATTCTATCCTTGTTTTCAATCAGGATTGCGAACTTGTTTTGCAATAACCAAATTCTTATTATATATCGGTTTCATTTCTTCGTTCCGAGAGCGCTTTAATGGAACTGGAATATTCCGAGGGAGTCATGCCCGTAATTTTTTTAAATTGCCGGGAAAAATAGTGGATGGACGAATAGCCTAGGAAATCAGAAATCTGGGTAAAATTCATCTGGTCCTCCCTGATAAGTTGTTTTGCAAATTCGATTTTCATCTGCAGAAAAAGCTCAATCACACCACATTGATGCTGCTCCCTGAAAAGTTTTTGCAGCTGTGAGCGGCTGATCAGATTATCGTGGCAGATTTCTTTGACAGAGACAAATTCCCGAATGTGTTCCTCCAGATAAAAAATGATTTTGTTGTATTGGGCAGAATCTCCTTTTATGTGGAAAAGCTTTGTTTCAGGAACTGATAACTGTGGGATGGTATGGCGGCGGAACATCGAGATGAGCAACTGTTCCAGATAGAGAACCAGCAATTGCTGAGAGCCAAAAAGACAGTCCGGACGCATGTTCATTTTCTGCAGGTACGGGTCATCCAAAGGGGAGGCAATACAGCGCCTTGCTTCTGCAATCAGCATGCCAAGAAGACTGCGTTCCCATTCGGAAATGGTGAGGATGCGATTTTTGAAAAATTTCATACAGGGAGAATCACATGCAAAAGAGACAACCACAATATTGGGCGGAGTTTTTCCTTCGGCCTCCATGGTGTGAAATTCATTGGGCTTATGGAAGATGACCTGACCACGGCTTAAATGGTAGATAGCTTCGTCTGTACATACTTTGGCAGAGCCCTTATCTATACATTGGAATTCCCAGAAATCATGAACTTCGCCGGGAAAATGGAAATCACTGCGATATTCAAAGTAATGAACAGTATAAACAGCGGAAATATGCAGTTCCTGATTCAACTGCAAAGCTTCATATGCCACTTTTCTGTCCTCCTATCTACTAAAGATTTTTGTTGATGTATAGTATAATGCATATGAGAAAAAAAAGCCAGATGGTTGAACGCATTATGTAAAAGAAAGAAGCAATAATGTAAATACTATTGTTTCGGACATGTTAAAATGAGGCTGATAGAACAGAAAGGAAGGGTGTTTTATGAAGAAACCAGTTTTAGTAGTTATGGCAGCAGGTATGGGAAGCCGTTACGGCGGTCTCAAACAGATTGACCCGGTGGATAAGGAAGGTCATATTATTATGGATTTTTCAATTCATGATGCAGTAAGAGCCGGATTCAAAAAAGTGGTTTTCATTATCAAGAAAGAAAATGAAGCAGATTTTAAATCTGCCATTGGAGACCGTTTGAGTAAAATACTGGAGGTTGCTTATATTTTTCAGGATCTTCATAATATTCCGGAAGGTTATGCTGTGCCGGAAGGCAGGGTGAAACCATGGGGAACCGGGCATGCCATCTTAAGTTGTTTTGATGAAATTGGCGGACCTTTTGCGGTGATCAATGCGGATGATTATTACGGAGCGCATGCGTTTAAAATGGCGTATGATTTCCTTTCCAAAGGGGAGGAGGACAACGGTGTTTATCAGTATATGATGGTTGGGTATAAGTTGGAAAACACACTGACAGACAACGGTCATGTGGCGCGAGGCGTCTGTGTGACAGATGAGGAAGGACATTTGATCACGATTAATGAGCGCACCCATATCGAAAAGAGAGAGGGCGGAGCTGCTTATACGGAAGATGACGGCTCTACCTGGGTAGAAATTCCAGAGGGTAGTACCGTATCTATGAATATGTGGGGATTTTCCGCAAGTATTCTTCAGGAATTAAAAGACCGTTTCCCGAAATTCCTGGATGAGAATCTGGAGAAAAATCCGCTGAAATGTGAATATTTCCTTCCTTTTGTGGTAGATGAGCTTTTGGGCGAGAAAAAAGCAACGGTAAAGGTTTTGAAATCCATGGACAAATGGTATGGGGTAACTTACAAAGAGGATAAGCCCGTTGTAGTAGCAGCTATTCAGAAGTTAAAAGATGAAGGTCTTTATCCGCAGAAATTATGGGAGGAAGAATAATTGGAAACGAAAAAAATTGAGGAAGTAATCGAAGAATTTGATTTTGCTGGCGAACTGACAGAGTGTATTCCTTATGGAAACGGACATATCAATGATACCTATCGCCTTACTTTTCGGGTAGGGGAAAAGGTAAATCGTTATATTTTGCAAAGAATGAACAAAAGCATTTTTACTGATCCTGTAGGACTGATGGAAAATATCAGTGGCGTGACTTCTTGGCTGAAGAAAAAAATCCTGGAAAATGGCGGGGATGTGAAGCGTGAGACGTTAAACCTTGTAAACGATAAGGAGGGCAGTTCTTACTATGTGGATAAGGAAGGAGAATACTGGAGAGTTTATCTTTTTATTGAGGGAGCCACCTGCTATGATCAGGTGAAAAATGAAGATGATTTTTATCAAAGTGCAGTTGCTTTTGGAAATTTCCAGCGCCTTTTGGCGGATTATCCGGCGGAAACTCTTCATGAGACCATCATGAATTTCCACAACACGGTAGATCGTTTTCAAAAATTCCAAAAAGCTCTTTCACAAGATGTGTGCGGCCGTGCAAAGAGTGTGCAGGAAGAGATTCGCTTTGCTATGGATCGTGAGGAACTTTGCCATACTCTTGTGGATATGCAGGAAGATGGACAGCTTCCTCTTCGTGTTACCCACAATGACACGAAGTTGAATAACATTATGATTGATGACAAAACTGGAAAAGGCATTTGTGTCATTGATCTGGATACAGTGATGCCGGGTCTTTCTGTGAATGATTTTGGGGATTCCATCCGTTTTGGGGCAACGACAGCTGCAGAGGATGAGAGAAATCTGGATAAGGTTTCTTTTGACCTTCATCTTTATGAAACATATGTAAAAGGATTTATCGAAGGCTGTGGCAAAGCTCTGACGGATATGGAGTTAGAGATGCTTCCTATGGGAGCTGTTCTGATGACTTTTGAATGCGGTGTTCGTTTTCTGACGGATTATCTGGAAGGTGACCATTATTTTAAGGTTCATAGAGAAGGTCATAATTTGGATAGATGTCGGACACAGTTTAAACTGGTGAAGGAAATGGAAGAAAAACTTTCCGAAATGAAAGCCATTGTGCAAAAATATAAATAGCAAATATAAAAGAAGTTAATGACTGAAAACAACAGCATGATATGAGGAGGAAATAGTTATGTCAATTTTAGTGACAGGTGGCGCAGGATACATTGGAAGTCATACAGTTGTAGAACTGCAGAACGCAGGTTATGATGTAGTGGTAGCGGATAATTTGTGCAACTCCAGTGAAAAATCTCTGGAAAGAGTAGAAAAGATCACAGGAAAACCGGTGAAATTCTATAAGGCAGATATCCTTGATCGTGATGCTTTGAATGAAGTTTTTGATAAAGAAGAAATCGATTCCTGCATACATTTTGCCGGATTAAAAGCCGTTGGCGAATCTGTTACAAAACCATGGGAATATTATGAAAATAATATTGCTGGTACTTTGACTTTGGTGGATGTGATGAGAAAGCATAATATAAAGAACATTATTTTCTCTTCTTCTGCAACGATTTATGGTGATCCTGCAGAGATTCCGATTACAGAAAACTGTCCGAAGGGACAGTGCACCAATCCGTACGGTTGGACCAAGTCCATGTTGGAGCAGATTCTCTCCGACATTCAGAAAGCAGATCCGCAGTGGAATGTAGTGCTTCTTCGCTACTTTAACCCAATCGGAGCACATAAGAGCGGAACTATCGGCGAGAATCCAAACGGCATTCCAAATAATCTGATGCCATATATTACACAGGTGGCTGTAGGCAAGCTGAAAGAACTGGGTGTATTCGGTGATGACTATGATACTTTGGACGGAACTGGTGTGAGAGACTATATTCATGTGGTTGACCTTGCAAAAGGTCATGTGAAGGCTCTGAAGAAGATTGAAGACAACTCCGGCTTAAGCATTTACAATCTGGGAACCGGAAAAGGCTACAGTGTCCTGGATATTGTGAAAAACTTTGAAGCAGCGACCGGTGTGAAGATTCCGTATGTAATCAAACCGCGCCGTCCAGGTGATATAGCTACCTGCTATTCTGATGCAACCAAGGCAAAAGAAGAGCTTGGCTGGGTAGCAGAAAATGATATTCGTGAGATGTGTGCAGACTCTTGGAACTGGCAGTCCCATAATCCAAATGGATATGAAGATTGATACAAACTAAGAAGTAGAACCCCAATATAAGAAAAATAAAAAGCACCTGACAGTGATGAAGATGAAAGCTGTCAGGTGCTTTTGCTTTTCTCTTTGTCAAATTTTTGCTCGCGGGTAAGTTCAAAGACAAATTTGTGGAAGGAAGGGATATTTGGAGTTTTACCATAAACTTTGAGGAGATATTTTATTTTGGCAACAAAAATTTCCGTGTTTATGCGGCTTTTGACGTTTCGCAAACGCCTATATATTATACTGTTTATTTTAGGCTTTGATATAAAGAAAGTTAGAATTCAATTTTAATTATTGAATTTTGTGAAAAATATAACGTTATAATAAATAAAAAAGGAAAATGAAGTTAAAATATACTAAAAAAACATGTTAATTCATTGTAAAATATGCAAAAATGACTATTTTAGATATTGACACGTTATAATAAAAGTGGTATTATTTGTATGCAGCAAAAAAACGTGAAACGTTATAAAATTAGGAGGAAAATCTTATGAAAAAAATGTTAGCTACATTATTAACAGGAGCAATGATTGTTTCAGCAGGTTCTGTCATGGTACAGGCAGAAGAGGTAGACAAGAGTCAGTCAATTGTTATTTACACCAACAACGGCTCTGAAGGTCGTGATGAATGGTTAATTAACAGAGCGGCAGAAGAAGGCTTCAATGTGCAAGTTGTAAGTCTGGGGGCATCTGCAGTGACAGAGCGTATGATTGCTGAAAAAAATAATCCATTGTGTGACGTCGTTTTTGGTTTGAATAACATTGAATATGAAAAACTGAAAGCAAATGATCTTCTGGAAACATGGAAACCTGATTGGACAGATGGAGTAGATGAAAGTTTGATTGATTCGGATGGATATTATTATCCTGTAACAACAACACCTCTTTTACTGATTGGAAATGTTGATTATGAGGATATGCCATCCGATTGGACAGATCTTACTGATGAAAAATATTCTGGTTTGTATCAGCTTCATGGTTTAAACGGTGGTACTGGAAAAACTGTGTATGCAAGTATTATTAGTCGTTATCAGGATCCAGAAGGTGAACTTGGTATATCTGATGAAGGTTGGGAAATTGCAGCATCATTTTTAGGAAACGCTCATAATATCGCTGAAGGTGAAGATTCTATTGGAGAAGTTATTGATGGTACATACCCGATGGATGAACACTGGGCATCAGGTGTATTAACAGAACAGAAAGAACGTGATTATAAATTCCAGGTTATGACCCCTGAAGTTGGAGAACCATATGTAGTTGAATCTGTAGCAATTGCAAAAGGCACTAAAAACTATGATCTTTGCGTGGAATTTCTTAATTGGCTTGGAAGTTCTGATATACAGCTTGAGTGGTCAAATAATTTTGGTACAATCCCATGTCAGAAAGATGCACTTGCAAATGTATCCGATGATCTGGCAGAATTGATGGAAATGCTTACTCCGCAGGATCTTGACTGGGGATTCATAGCAGAAAATATTGATGCATGGGTAGAAAAAGCGGAACTGGAATTTATTCAGTAATTGTAACTTTTTATAAGTTCAGATAGGAGCATACCATGGTAAAGTTTGAGAATGTTGAAATTAGATATGGTGACTTTGTAGCAATTAATGATCTGAATCTGGAAATCAAGGAAGGTGAATTTTTCACCTTCCTTGGTCCAAGTGGATGTGGAAAAACCACTTCATTAAGAGCACTTGTAGGATTCATTACTCCTTCTAAAGGAAAGGTTATTGTTGCTGGAAAGGATGTAACTAATCTGCCGGTAGAAAACAGAAATATCGGTATGGTATTTCAGAGTTATGCGCTGTTTCCGACAATGACAGTTTATGAAAATATTGCATTTGGTATGAAAGTGAAGAAACTGCCAAAAGCTGAGATTGACAGGAAAATCCGAGAAGTTGCTAAAAAAATTAAAATTACGGATGAACAATTACAGAAAAATGTTTCCGAGTTATCAGGTGGGCAGCAGCAAAGGGTAGCTTTGGCCAGGGCTATTGTACTGGAACCTAAAATATTATGTTTAGATGAGCCGCTCTCAAATCTTGATGCCAAGCTTAGAATTGATATGAGATTGGAATTAAAACGTCTCCAAAAAGAACTGGGAATCACAACATTGTATGTCACACATGATCAGGAAGAAGCGCTGACACTTTCTGATAGAATTGCTGTTTTTAATAACGGTTATATTGAACAGGTGGGAACACCATATGAGATTTATAATTCTTCAAAAAGTGAATTTGTTTGTGATTTCATAGGTGATATTAATCGGTTTGGAACGAAAATATTGACTTCAATTAATGAACAGCTTGGAACAAAATTAGATGTTCAAAAGACTGGTTTTATCAGGATCGAGAAATGTGTGAATAATTATATGCCTAATCATGCAAAAATCACGGGAACTGTTACTGAACTAGAGTTTAATGGGATATTGACAAAATATACTCTTTCTTGCATGGGTGAGACCATTAAGTATCTTGAGAAAAATGATGGATATAAATACTATAAAGAAGGCGACGAAGTAGATTTATATATTGACTATCAGGATATCATGCAATTTTAAAGGGGGAAAGCTCTATGGGAAAATTAAAATCGAAATTGCAGGATGGAACAATTAATATCCCTGGGCTGATTTTGAAGCTCTTTTTAATATGGTTTATTTTTTCTTTCCTGGTGTTTCCTAATGTTAATTTGCTTTTAAAAGTCTTTATTAAGGACGGGCATTTTTCATTGGATGCTATCCATAAAATTATGAAATCAACAAGAGCGATTAACAGTTTGAAAAACAGTTTTTTGCTGGCTGTTGCATCCGTTGTTACTGTGAATGTTTCAGGAATATTGATTGTTTTATTCACAGAATATTTCGATATAAAAGGTTCTAAAATTTTAAGCCTGGGATTCATGACAACTTTAATTTATGGAGGCGTTGTTCTTGTTACCGGGTATAAATTTGTATATGGGGAAACTGGTATTGTTACAAAAGTTTTAATGCAGTTCTTTCCGAATATGGATCCGCAATGGTTTGTGGGGTTTGGAGCCGTATTGTTCATTATAACGTTTTCCGGAACATCGAATCATATGATGTTTCTTACAAATGCAGTACGAAATTTGGATTACCACACAATTGAAGCTGCAAAAAATATGGGAGCTTCACAGGGAACAATTCTTTTTAAAATTGTTCTTCCTACAATGAAACCTACAATTTTTGCAATTACTATTCTTACGTTTATTGCTGCTTTGAGTACGATGTCTGGGCCGTTGATTGTCGGTGGACCTGATTTCCAGACCATTAATCCGATGATAAAGACATTTGCAAATATGACTGGTTCTCGTGATATTGCAGCATTGTTGGCAATCATATTAGGAATTGCTACTTCAATTCTTCTGTTTATTATGCAGAAAATAGAAAAAAAGGGAAATTATATTTCTATTTCTAAGACTAAAGCTAAAATGACAAAACAGAAAATTGAAAATCCAGTTTTAAATGTGATTGCACATATTGTAGCATATGTTATGTTTGTAATTTATATGCTTCCTATTATCAACGTTTTGGTGTTTTCATTTACAGATGGAATGACCATAAAAACAGGTCAAATCAGAAAGGATTCATTTACCCTGGAGAACTATGCAAAATTGTTCCGTTCCTCAACAGCATATAAGCCATATCTGGTTAGTATTTTATATTCCTTTGTGGCAGCGCTTACTGTTGCGGTTATATGTATAGCTGTTGCAAGAATTGTTACGAAACTGAAGCATAAATGGGATAAACTTTATGAGCCGTTGATTCTTATTCCTTGGTTGTTGCCTTCCACAATGATTGCGCTGGGTCTTATGATGACATATGACGAAGCACGTTGGAATCTTGCTAATAAAGTTCTTGTAGCTACCCCTGTGATTATGTTGATAGCGTACATGATTATTAAACTTCCATTTTCATACCGTATGATTCGTGCTGCATTTATCGGGCTTGATGGAAATATGGAAGAGGCTGCGCAGGTTATGGGAGCAAAGCCATTCTATACAATGCGAAAAGTAATACTTCCTATTATCATGCCTGTTGTTCTTTCTGTTGTTGTGTTGAATTTTAATGGTTTGTTATCAGAATATGATTTATCTGTTTTCTTGTATCATCCTCTGTTCCAGCCATTAGGTATTGTAATTAAGCTTGCGACAGATGAAACTGCTACTACGGACGCCCAGGCAATGGCATTTGTTTATACAGTAATTCTTATGATTATTTCGACAATTGCTCTTTGGTTGGGAAGATATGATGGAATTGCTACAATCAAAGGAATTTTTTCGAGAAAGAAAAAGGAAAATAAGGCATGATGAAATCAACTTTAGAATTAAGAAAAGAAAAAGGTATCTTAGTTGCGGCTCATAGAGGAACCTCGGGAGGAAACATTCCTCCAAATACAATTGCTTCCTTCGATATCGCATTAAAGGAAGGGGCTGACATCCTTGAGATGGACTTGTTTAAGAGCATAGATGGAGAGATATTTGTATTTCATACGGGGATGGAACCGGCTCAATTGGATCGACATATAAAAGTTGAATCAATGACATCTGAAGAAATAAGAAGACTTAGATTGTGCAATGTTGATTTGACAGAAACCTTTTTGCCTTTAAATACTTTTGAAGAGGTATTGGAACACTTAAAAAATAAATGTATTTTGAATCTTGATAGAAGTATTAAAATACTGGATGATGTCATGAAAATTGTAAATAAACATAATATGGCAGATCAAGTTCTTCTAAAAAGTGATCCTTCGGATGCATCTTTGAAAATGGTAGAGACTTTTGCTCCAAAAGTGGATTATATGCCAATTTTTATGGAGGAAGATGTTGCTTCAGAAAAGATAGAGAATATGAACATCAATTATATTGGTGCAGAACTTGTTTTTAAAAGTGAATCATCTTCTATTGCACAGGATTCTTATATTGACATGATGCATAAAAAAGGAAGAATTTTATGGGGGAATTCAATTGTGTATTCAAGTCGTGTGCCATTAGCAGCAGGACATAACGATGACATATCTCTTACTGGTGACCCGGAAGATGGATGGGGATGGTTGGCTAAAAAGGGATTTGATATTATTCAAACGGACTGGACACATCATTGTGTAAATTATTTACGTAATCGTTATTAGAAAAGGCGGTGGTAAAAATTATTACATTTTTAGGTTCTGGATCTGCGTTTAATCCTCTTTTAGGGAATACGAGTGCTTATTTTGTGAGAAATAATAAATTTTTTCTTATTGATGCAGGAGAAACTGTTTTTACAAAATTGTATGAAATGAAATTGTTAGAACAATATAATGATATTTATATCATTATAACACATACCCATGCTGACCATGTGGGAAGTCTTTCTTCTATCATTTCATATAGTTATTTTGTGTTGGGGAAGAAGGTTAAAATTATTCATCCTGAGAAATCATTGATAAAATTATTAGAAATGATGGGAATTACATCGGATGCATATGAAATGCTAACAGATGAAATTAATCTTATAGGGGATGTAAGAATAGAAGCGGTTTCGGTAAAACATGCTGATGATATAAGATGCTATGGTTATGTATTGGACTTTTCTGATGAAAGAATCTATTACAGTGGAGATTCTTATGAAATTCCAAGTATGATTGTGAAAGATTTTTTTGCAGGAAAAATTCAGACAATATATCAGGATACGACAGAATTTTCTTCTGATCATTTGTCACATTGTCCATTAAGCACATTGGAGAATGTATTTCCTATCGAGAAGAGAAAAGATATTTACTGTATGCATTTTTCAAATGATTTTTTGAAAAAAATCGAGGAAAAAGGATTTAAGTATGTTCAAGTAAAAAATATTTCTGCTAATTAGGAAACTCAAAAGAATTTCGGGGCCGCCGTACTAAAGAGATTTAGTACGGGCAGCCCTTTTTAATTTTGTGACTTATGAATGGATAGAAACAGATAATTAATTGGATGGAGAGGTGTTGAAATGAGCGTAGAATTATTAGGTAAGTCTTTAAGCGATTTAAGTATTGTTACAATGATTTTCCGCATTATATTATCCATGGCTTGTGGAGGCGTTATTGGTCTCGAAAGAGGAAAGGCGAATCAACCTGCAGGTATGAGAACATATATGTTGGTAAGTCTGGGATCATGTGTTGTTATGATTACTGGGGAATTTTTATTTTATAAATATGGTGCAGGGGATCCGGCTAGATTAGGTGCACAAGTTGTCAGCGGAATTGGTTTTTTAGGTGCAGGAAGTATTGTAATATCTGGAAAATCAAAAATAAAAGGCTTGACTACTGCGGCAGGACTGTGGGCATCAGCTTGTATAGGACTTGTAATAGGAATCGGTTTTTTTGAATGTGGTATAGTTGCCACTCTTGCAGTTTATGTTATTATTAGAAATTTTAAAAAATTGGAAGACAGAATTACGTTTAACGATGGTTGGTTTAGCGTTTATGTTCGTCTTGAAGATGTTTCTAATCTTTCAGATTTTTATACTGGTATAAAAGATATGGGAATGAAAGTTGGAGAGGTTCAGGTTTATGATAAAAAACACGAATTTAAGGGAGCCATAGTTTCTATTCAGAATTGTGCTCATAGAGATAGAGAGGATGTGTTATCTCTTCTGAATTCGTTACGAGGAGTGATAGATGTCAAATATATTTCTTGACGGTATATAGATATACAAAATGAGGAAAATATAATGACAAGAATATATATGTTTCCTCATTCCTGTTTTTGATATTTTCAGAGCTCTCTTGTAAGTAAAATAGATAGACAAGCGCTAATACTTGTGCAGGAGGGGCACGAATTGCTATGTAGAATTTTAAAAAGACTATACACTCATAATCGTAGGTTGAAAGTATGTTCTGCTAAACAAGGTACTCATTCGGGCAATGTCATTAAGTTATCATAGGCAAGCTGATTTGGCTTTTGCCCGGAAACAGGTTGAGGAGTTCTCTTCAGCCTGT
>NZ_JBDPGY010000027.1:0-49543 GCF_039841815.1 Ruminococcus sp. 1001136sp1
AGTGAGGAGTTATTTGTTTTTAGGTAACAAAAAATGCCGTATTTATGTGGTGTTGTGGCGTTTCGCAAACGCCTAATGTACTGAAAAAGAGTGGGGTGAGTGGGGATAGTTGCCAATATGGGGATGTTGGGGTAAAAGAAAAGCCATGGTTCGTGCCATGACCTTTCAAAAGAACATTTAATTTCCGCTTGCAACTCCGGCAAGTTTTACTGTCACATCATAAGTAGACGAATCATCTTCAACAGATTTTCCGTTGACGCAATCAGCGTCTGTTCCTTCCATCCAGATATACACATGAACGGCAATTCCATCATATCCTACATTTGTTGTATTTTTCTATTTTATAATGTCAAAATACCCGATAATTCCTATGCATACGTCTTTCTTCATAGGTGACCACAGCGTATGCAATTTCAGTTTATACATCTGACTATTATTTTCCAACGTCGCTTTTATCTGCACAGAGATTTCTTTATTTTGTACAGATGTCTGGTGTAACAAAACCCGAATAGATGCAGAAGATTCTTTAGAGCTGTAATTACATTTATAAATATGCCCCCGAATCCTATCTAAATATTAGGACATTTCAAGAAAAGCAGGAACTCTTCAAAGGAGTTTCCTGCTTATTTTTATTACCATTATTTTTTTACACCAATTAGTAATAGCCATCTATGATCAAACATGATTTGTGAATCTTTATTATATGGTGAAAAACCGGTTTTTCTACCGCCTTCCAATTCAGCTTTCATCAAATTTGTTATCTCTTCTTGCACATCTTCCGAAGTATCAGTCAGTTCCATCCAACTTTTTAGATTCACCGGCACCAGAGTAGTTTCTTCGCATTGCAGTGCAAAATCTTTCTTGAACATTTCTTCAAATTCTTCCCTGCTGAGGATTCTGGTATGAGAAGGATCACGCATATTTTCAATCTTATCATCAATTTCTCGTAAAGGCTCCTCGGCAGCTTCCATATCCCAGACCACCATCTTTCCCCCTTTTTTCAAGACACGTTTCATCTCTTCAAAAGGTTTCTCAGGATTGTCAAAATGATGGAAAGAAAGCCTTGTGATCACCAGGTCAAAGGTTTCGGGTTCGTATGGAAGTTTTTCGGCATTACCACTTTGAAAGTAAATATTTTCTATATGACTTTCTTCGGCAAGTCTGATTCCCTGTGCCAGCATTTCTTCCGTCATATCCAGACAGGTAATATCCTTTACATAAGGAGCCAGAGCCCTGCCACAAATACAGGTCCCGGCAGCTACTTCTAATGCATGTTCTTCTCCTGTTGCTGCGATTTTCTGAATCAGATAGTCTGTATATTCCACTTTTGACATATGATATGCTACAAATTTTTCAGCCTGTTTTTTGAATGACTGTCTGACTATATCATTATGATTCATTTCAAACGCCTCCTATCCTGTTCTTTGTTTTCTTATAATACCATAAAAACGGGATAAATGACTTAATATACAATATAAAATATATTATATTTAAAAAGAATATGTTAAAGCACAGTTTATGTCCAATAAAATACTGAACGGAGGAATATAAAATGGGTGATGCAAGTATTATTGCAAGACTGCTTGCTAATGGTCATGTTCAATACGGCTGGAGTGGAAATGGAGGGTATTTTAGCATGGTAGGAATTAGATTGCTATTATGGTATCAAGAGCCTAAAAATGTAGAATATCTATTTTCACTTGGGCAGACACCAAAAACCGAGGTCTTTGATGTCTGCCCTCTTGTAATTAGAATGAATCACCTGAAGACATATTTAGAATGGATTACTTGAAGCCGGGGCTTTTATTGAAGTGATCAGATCCATCCATTTATACATATACCAGTTTCCGTCCTTAGATGATTTATAAACATCGATCCATTTACCACTGTCAGAAGCCTTGCAATAGATAAAGGCTCTATACTGATCAGGAGATGGTATGGAAGGATTTGCCGGAATGTATATCTGATCTTCATCTACTACAGAATCCTGAGTTAATGTAATTGAATAAGGCTGTGAAGGTGTGTAGTCATTCGCCGGAGTTGCACCATTTAAGAATGCATTTCCAAGATAGAGATACTGTTTACTCTTTTTCATTTGCTCTGCTAATCTCTGCTTCTCATAAACAGATAACTGCTTATTGCATAAATATCCGATCATTTCTTCGCAATCTGTCTGATTTTCCGGTTTCCAGGTCCGAAGTGACATGACATAAAGAGCGAGCACCTTATATCTTCCATCATCACCGCTGATGTTATACTGCTTCAATTCTTCCACGTTTGTTGGAATTGTGCTGAAAGTATAGGTATAAGTATTCAGAGGAATCTCAATCACTACAGATTCGCCAGCTTCATTCTTGACTGACCGCTGCCCTTTTATAACTGCTTTCGAAAGAACTGGTTCAGTCTGAGGCTTTGTTTCCATGGTAACTGTAACTGTGCATGTAAGAACAATCCCTGCATCTACTTTGATTTCTGTTGTTCCAACATTAATTGCATGTACCTTTCCCTGACTGTCTACCTCTGCAATATTCTTGTTTGAACTGGTCCATACGGGCAGATGCTTAGGATCCTGTACGCTAAGCTGATAATATTCACCTTTACGCATGCTTAAAGATGTTGCACTTAGTACTGGTGTTTTTGATGGAGCTGTGGTAGGTGTTGCTGTAGGCTCTGCCGGCGGATTTACCGGAGCAGAAGGTGTTGTAGGTGCTGGCTTTGCAGGTGCTTTTTTACTCTTAACAGTAACCTTACACTTGTATGTTTTTTTGCCAACCTTAGCTTTAATATATGCAGTTCCTTTTTTCTTTGCTGTAACGACACCCTTTTTATTGACAGTTGCCACTGATTTCTTTGTGGAGGACCATTTCACTTTCTTTTTTGTGCCTTTTACCTTTAAACGGTATTTCTTGCCCTGGGTCAAGGTAAGCTTTGTTTTGTTCAGTTTGATCTTCGCGGCACTTACAGATGTGGTATCCACTGCCAGACACATTACTACAAGTAAGAAGGTAGTAAGCAGTACGCTGGCTTTTTTTAATGATTTTTTACCATTTCTCATAAGCATTTTCTCCTTTCTTATAAGCAATACTGTCCTTTTTATTCTTATTATACATAGTTGCTTCTGATTTGCACTAGCACTTCTGACAGTAATCGAAAAGGATTATAAAAATGCTGCTATGCATATATCATTTATTCATCTGCCTGCTCTGCCAATTTATTTCCTCTACAACGTATAACAATCATATCGAATCGCTTTTCCGCTTAACGTATAAGAAGGCTTCCTTCCTGCCAGAAAATCACTTTTCAGCGGTCGTTTTACAATGATCTTATCCGGGTCTGCGCTGATAGCGGCGTCGAAAAGGTCGGTCTCTTGGGAGCATGGGGGCTCCAGCTTCTGGATGAGCTGCAGTTTTTTGTTGATCAGGCTGGACTTTTGTCTTGCGGGGAACATGGGATCCAGGTATATGACGTCTACAGGATCCAGGAGTGCGGGCATTAATTCCACGCTGTTGCCTTCTGTCAGTTTCATGCGGGCAGCGATCTCTTTCAATATGGGATGCTTCTTTGCCCGGCGCAGGGCATCCTTCAAAAGAACAGCAATCACTGGATTCTGCTCATACAGAGTTACCTCATACCCCTGGGCAGCCAGAAGAAATCCATCCTCTCCCATACCTGCTGTGGCATCTATCGCCTTGCGCCCTGGCTTTTCTGATTTGGAAGCCCGTACCAGCATTTCATGCTGTAATCTTCCGTTGGTCACCCGGTGAAGCATATTTTCGAAATCTCCCTGATAAGCCAGACCATATCCGGTTAAAGAAACACCTTTGGAATTAAAAAGCACCGTCAGGTGCTCTCCCGGCTTTTCAGAGATTGGGGTATTTGTGCGCCTGGAAAAAGCTTCAGCCATATCTCTTGCGCCACCTTTTTCAAGGCAAACTACAATTTTCTCACTCATATTCTCTTCTCTTTCTTTGTATCATATAAGTATTACAATTGTTGGCTTCTTTCATTACATTTTCTCAATCAGCTTGGAGTATACATGTTCTACAAACCATGGTTCTGTAGATTTCTTCAGCGCTTCTTCCGGGGAAAACCAGGCGACACCGCTGTTCTCGTCGGCTTTTATGGAGACAGCTTCCTCAAAATCTGCTTCCAGCAGATATGTTACATTCAGATGTAAATGGCTGGACACATATTTGCCCTTTTTCACATGTCCATCTACTGTAAGGGATTCCAAAGAAAAAATCTCCTCAGATACAGGACAGACATGGGAAATCCCCGCTTCCTCTTTCACTTCCCGAAGGGCAACTGCAAGTAAATCCGTTTCTCCGTCCGCATGCCCTCCCAGCCAGGACCAGGAATTATAAATATTGTGATAGACCATGAGAATTTTGCTTTTATCCTGATTTACCACCCAGGCAGAAGCAGTCATATGTGCTACCGTGTTTTCTCTGGAAAAAGCATTGGTATTATTTCTGATCCAGTTCAGAATAAGCTGCTTATCCGTCTCTTCTTGTTCATTGAACGGGGTATAATGCTCAATTTGGTTAAGTAGTTCCTGTCTGTTCATTATAGAGTGCTCCTTTTTATTGGTCTTGTACAATAGTATAACATAAGCAGATATTTATTTACACCTGAAAAGGAAGTATCTTTGTTATTCAAAATGCTGTTTAGCGTTTTCAAGATTGGTCTTTCCCTTTATCTTTAGCAACACCTTTGTTACAGTCAGCGCAGTGCCAGATTCGCTGCACAGAATTCTTGCCTGGGAGAGCGGGATATAGATCTGATTATCTTCTCCGGGGAGTATTGCAGCAACTTTACAGGGAAGACAGGACACTGGTGAAATATTATTCCCGGGATTGTCCATAGCCGTGAAACTACTGCTGGAAACGGAACTGCTGTATTCAGTAGAATTTTTATTTGAATCGATACTGTCTAAGCAGTGCTGCTGTGTCACTCCACAGATTGCCTGGATAGCTGTCCTTCATGCACAGCACAGAAGTAAACAAAAGCGTAAAACATGTATATAAAATCGTTACGAATGTAATATAGACAAACTGGCCTAAGAGCCATTTCTTCTTGGTGGTACGGATCAGCTGATAAGGAGTGACTGGTGTCATTTTCGGCAGGTCGGAGAACAGCAAAAGCAAAAGCATGGAACTTAGAAGCACTGCTGTTCCATCCCCGAAGGTCCACAGGAAAGGTTCAATTGCCTGTACAGGCGTATTGTAGTTATCCATAACAACCATGATTCTTCCTGTAAGCAGAAAACTGAGCACAAATTCCAGAAAGAGGGTAAAAATCACTTTGGGATTACGGAAAAAGCCGAAGAAATTGTAGCGTACAATTCCAAGTGTCTGCTTCATATCAGTATCCCAGACTACGGTCTATAATACTTCCGTCTACTGCATTGATGGTAAGAAAGCTCCAGGTAGGCCAATCTGTCGTATCTGAGTAGGTTTCGCCATCATATTCGGAGTCAATCTTGCGGGATCCGAAGAAATCCCAGACAGGAACCAGAAGACCGGTATGGGCATCTGTGGATGGCTCATAAATTCTGGCATAGCCAAGAACGATACGGTCAATATTGAATACCCTGGAATTTTCATAGGTAAGGTTGTCCGCGTTGGTGACGATCATCATTTTTTCGTAGATATTCATGATCTCGCTGAATGGAAGCAGGCTTAAATTCTCAGTCTTAGTTTCTCCGATGGTGTATGGATTGCAATAAGTCATGCTGTCGATTCCGTCTGCATTTACATAAAAATAAAGGTTTTCGTAAGCCCAGGTTTCCATAGTACTGTCCATGTCTTCAAGCGCTCCACCTGCATCCATGGTATAGGTAAGCGGAGTTCCATTTATGGTACGGCTGTAGTAGATAACATAACCACTTCCGAGATAACTGGAGTTATCATCTGTTCCAATGGATCTCTGAATCGCATAATCCCATCCGCATTGGTTTAAATCGTCAAGGCCCATGGCATCTGCTTTTTCCTGGGCTAATTTCTTCGCGTCATCCAACGAAATTCCAATAGATTTTTCGGTAGGTTTTTCATATGGACTGCTGCTGGAATAATCGGACCAGACAGCGTCAGAAGGGATTTCTTTACCGTCTTTTTGGGCTATCTTCTGGATTCTTACTTCCAAAGAATAGGCTCCCCAGGAAGAGGTACGATAAGAATATTGGGAGCCGTCATCTAACTGGGCGATACCGGTAAAAGCATTGTCTTCCATAACTTCACCAGTATTGCTGTATGTCTGTACTCCCACGGCAGGTCTTCCTTCTACCAGATTTCTAGTCTCAGGTGCAGATTCATACTGGTTTTCCCAATAATCAATGTCATCGTAAATATCATATATGAGATTGCCATTATCATCGGTTCCCCAATTATTAGGATCCAGATTTCCGTTGGCAACATCTTCTTTTAATTCGTCGATTTTTTTCTTGATCTCATCCTTTGTCTGTACATAATAGCTGTCTGCAGTGTAAATCTTCGCATTTGAGAAAAAGGCATCTGTGATACCATCAAGAAGATCCTGTGTGACTGCAGCTGGTGTAACAGAAATTGCAGATATCTTTTCCACATCTGGTATTTCTACTGCCGCATCCGTATTTACCACAAGCTTGGATGTGTCGTCTGTTACTTGACTTTTGTAAGTCTCAGGCGCATTGATCAGGTCGCGGATAGTGGTTCTGGCAGCTGAGGCATTATCCGGGTGAACGTCAGTGGAGGCAGCAGTATCACTTGTACCAGTACTTTCAGAAGCAGTTGTCTGATCAGCGGAGGAGGCATTTCCTGCCATATTGACATCCTTGTCATCCGCTTCTTTGTAAGAATCCAGTGCTTTATTTCCCTTCTGCCTTACAAGGGAAGATTCTGGTGTCTGTGCACATCCCGCTAACATTCCCATGCAGAGAGTAAGTCCGATTATTCTTTCTATATTCTTTCTCATTTGTTTGAAGTCTCCCTTTCGATGTTTGAACATAACCGGAGATTTAGGGGAACGGGTGTTTGATATTGCTCATAGTAATCACTGGTCATGTTCTGATATAGATTATAGTACTTGGAATTACACCAAATCTTCCGTAAATTGTAACTGAATTGTAATCTGGCAAGAATTTCTTTACCATTCAATGAATACACAGGTTCCCTTTCCTATTTCACTTTCAATTTTCATTTGAAATCCATGTATATCCGCGATTTTTTTACAAAGTGCAAGTCCCAGACCCACACTTCCATTCGCCCGGGAACGGGATTTGTCAACCATATAAAATGCCTCTGTCACTTTATCAAGGTCTTCAGCTGGGATTCCTTTGCCAAAATCCTGGACCATCAGTTTCTCAGCCGTCGCTTCCAGTATGAGTCTGGAATTGTCCGCGGAGGCTTTTACTGCGTTGTCAATAAAATTGTTTACCAGACTTAACATAAGATCTTTGTCAAAGTTTTTCTTCAGATCAGCAGGTTCACACTGAAGTTCCAGACAGATATTCTTCTCTTTCAGACGGCAGAGGTTAAGCTGTCTGGAATCCTCCAGAAAAGATTTCACTGAATTTTCTGTTGGGGCAAAACGTGCCTCCCCAGTTTCATATAATCCGGTAAGTTCCAGCATTTTTACCGAAAGTCGGGACAGCCTGCGGCATTCACTGGAAATATAGGAGAGAGCTCTCTCCTGCTGCTGTCTTTGCAGGCGCACTGTGAGAAGGGTATCTGCATATCCCAGGATAGAGGTCATAGGTGTTTTCAGCTCATGGGCAAGACTTCCCATTAACTGTCGTTGTGTATGGTTTACAGTGGAAAGGCATTCAATCTGTTCTTTAACCTTGGAGGACATCTGATTAAAGCTTTTGCCAACCTGCGCCAGTTCCGTATCTCCTTCCGCAGGAACTTGTATATCATAGTTGCCTTCAGATACAGAAACCGCAGCTTCCCTTAATTTTGTAAGGGGTGCCATAATTTTCCGCAGGCTGAAAAAAAGAATTGTTCCGGTTAACAGAAGAAGAACCAGCGTCAACATACCCGCCTGATAAAAAAGGATCCTGTTACTCTCCAGAACATCAGAAACGTCTTTATAAGTGACAATCTGATAATTCAGATTTGTAGTTGACTCTGTGGAGGAATAAAAAAAAAGCAACAGTGTTTTACCGTCGGCTTTGCTGATAAGGGGATCACAGATATAAGTATCCGCGTCATACCATTTTCCGTGTAATTCCACTTCTCCCAGTTGTTCCTGGATTCCCTGAACATCGAAGTCATAGGCGGTACCGTTGTAAAGTTCTTCATCATTCTGATATAGAACAGCACTGTCATGGAAAATCTGTCGGAAAGCGTAGATAAGAATTCGGTTTCGGACTTTCTCATCGGAATTAGCGGACTGACTGTTTGTAAGTCTTAATTTCTCCTCAAATTGTAAAAGATTATTCTGAAATTTGGTATATTCATAGTTATTGATATACTGAATACTCTGATTCTTCCAGCGATATGAAGTATAGAAAAAAACAGCGGAGGATAAAATCAGGATCATGCAGGCCACCTGTAAAAAGATTTTTGTAAAAAGCTTCAAAATTCCACCTCCAGTCGGTATCCAATGCGGGGAATGGTTTTGATCCTGTTCTGCCAGCCCAGCTTCTTGCGGATACGTCCCACATGTGCATCTACTGTTCTTGTTTCTCCTTCGAATTCTACGCCCCAGAGACCGGCCAGAAGCTGCTCTCTTGTAAGAGCTTTATTGGGATTGCGGACGAACATCATAAGGCAGTTGTATTCCATTGGTTTCAGGTAAATTTCCTCTCCATTTCTGGTAACGGTATGGCTTATGGTGTCTATGGTAATATTGTTAATCTGTATCTGCTCCTGTAAATTTCCATGACGTTCCAGTACTTTCTCCAGGCGGACCATCACTTCCAGCATCTCGAAGGGCTTTACAATATAGTCTTCGGCACCTTCTTTAAGGCCTTTTACTTTGCTTGCGATGTCGGCTCTGGCGGTGAGAAAAATGACGGGAATGCCGTAGTGATTCAGTTCTGGTAAAAGGGTATATCCATCTTTTCCAGGGAGCATAATATCTACAAGGGCGCACTGGAACTCATGATCCCAGGCAATTCCTTCGCTGGCGTCATTGCCGTCCAGGTAGCTTACGGTCTGGTAGCCGGTGACTTCCAGGTTCATGCAAAGTAAGTTATTGATTGCTGGTTCATCTTCTATTACAAGTATTCTGGCTTTCATTTCGGGTCCTTTCTTGTATACTCTGAAAAATAGTCCTTATTTGATGTACTGGTTCTATTATACATGTTTTGGTAGTGATAAATGTAACCATATTGTAAAAAGCAGATATAGGGAAAAGTTGTGTGCGTTATTGATGGAAATGTGGCAGACTTTAAAGCTTTGTAGATATGGAGGCAGTCCTTATACAATCGCCCCACCTGAGATGGGTGGGGCGATTAAAAAATTATAGTATTTATTCAGCAGGTATTATTTCGCGAAGTGGTAACTGAGAAGTACAGAACAGTTACAAATTATTTACATGGAAATCAGTCCAAATGCATTTGCTACAGAGCTAAGCAGGATAATTGCTGCAAATATCGGGCAGAGGTATTTGATCATAAAGTTAAAAATCTTTTTCCTGCGGAAAGTTCCGCCTTCAGCTACTACTTCCTCCTCAATCTTTTCCACTCCCACTTTTCTGGAAATTAAAAGACAGGTTGCAAGTGCGGCAATTGGCATCATTATAGAATTGGTGAGGAAATCAAAGAAATCCAGAAACTGCATTCCAATGATTTTTACAAAGCCAAGCGGTCCATATCCAAGGGAAGAAAGAGTTCCAAGAAGAATCATGATCACACCAACAATAACGGTTGCTTTCTTTCTGTGCCATCTCAGTTCGTCCTGGAAGGTAGATACAGCGCTCTCCGTCAGGGCAATAGAGCTGGTAAGAGCTGCGCACAGCACCAGTACAAAGAACAGAATTCCAATGGGAGTTCCCAACCCCATACTGGCAAATACCTTGGGAATGGTGATGAACATAAGCGCCGGTCCTGCCTGTAAAGTATCCGGATCTCCACCGGAGAATGCAAACACAGCCGGAATGATCATCAGACCTGCCATAATGGCAATTGCAGTGTCAAACACTTCTACATTCTTGGTGGAACCTTCGATAGATACGTCCTTTTTCATATAAGAGCCAAAGGTTACCAGAATTCCCATGGCAATAGACAGGGAATAAAACATCTGACCCATGGCGGCTACCACTGTCATCCAGGAGAAATTCTCAATATTTGGTACCAGGAAATATTTCACTCCTGCAAGGGCACCTGGTCTTGTAACAGAGTAAACAGTAATAAGCACAGATAAAAATACCAGAACCGGCATCATAAATTTGGAAACGCGCTCTACTCCGTTTCGGACTCCTGCATAAATGATTGCAACTGTTAAAAATGCAAAAATAAGGAAACAGACCTCTGTGGAGGTACCATTCGAAATAAACTCAGAAAAATATCCGTCTTCTGCCAGCTTCTGGCTGTTACCTTTTATATATTCGATCAGATATTTGATAACCCATCCGCCGATAACGGAATAGTATGGCACGATCAGGACTGGAATGATGGCATTGATCCAGCCACCAAAGGACAGCCATTTAGACTTGCCAAATTTTCCAAAAGCACCTACCGGACTTTTTCTTGTCATTCGGCCAAGGGCGGTTTCGGCGACAATCATGGAGTAGCCAAAAGTAAGTGCCAGAATAATGTAAATCAGTAAAAATATTCCACCGCCGTATTTTGCCGCAAGGTAAGGAAATCGCCATATATTTCCCAGTCCGACGGAAGCTCCGGCAGCAGACAGTACAAATCCCAGTTTACCGGAAAAAGTACTTCGTTCATGATGATGTTTTTCCATAAATTTTTCCTTCCAAATTCGTAAAATTTGTTTTTGCTTTTTATAAACTCCAACTCTTATGATGATAACATGGTTTTGTGTTAAAGGCAAACAATATATATAAAATAACAGCAATAACAAATAACAAATAACAAATAATACAAAAACGAGGGAGAAATTATTGATTTTAACAAAATAAGATCTTATAATTAAGATTATCAATTAACATATATATGTTATGGAGGGTGCGGATTATGAATGAAGAATTGTTTAACGAAGCAACGAAATCAAATGTTCTCACAAAGAAACTGATCGACCAGCTTCTGGAGAGCATGACCTACAGCAGCATTTCCTTTATCAACTGGACCATTGAGACTTTGTCTCTGATCAAGGCGCGTCTGCAGCGCGGAGACCGGATTACAGACGAAGTCAGCGGAGAGGTTTATACCTTATACTCTTTCCAGCAGTTTGTGGAGAAGAATTTTTCTACTTATATAGCAAGCCAGGTATTTAAAGAGACTTCTAAGCCGGAAAAAATTTACTTCTCTCTGAAACCGTGTGAAGAGGGATACAGTCTGGTTGCTGCTGATTCTGACAGTAATAAAACCTACTCCTGGATCTCAAGCCTGAGTAAACGTTTCTCATTGGTAGAAATGATCGCCACAGGAATTGTATATGTGAAAGATACACGTACGAATACTTATCAGCCATTTATTTCCGGAAATGGCAAATATTGTAAGTATGATAAAGAGAAGGGAATTCTTGTAGAAATTTAATTATATTAACTGCCAGAGCGTGTTTGAAAAGGGCTTTCTGCAAAAACTCCCGCAAAGTGGGGCGTGCAGATTGCGGGAATGATTTATCAAATACGCTTTAGGGTATCAGACATAACAGACGGACACAGATCGCAAGGACTGCTTTAGCGAAATTTCAGCAAAGAAGTCCTTGCAATCTGTGTCCATTTTATTACATTCTAAGTTTTTTATGAAACTCCCGGATAGTATCATTGCTGTTAAAAATAAACATTCCTGCAAATACCAGCAGACTGATTCCTGTGCATACCACAGATGGGTATGGGAAACGGATCTGGTGAAAAAACATAAGGATCAGCGGTACCAGACCAGCAAAAGCAGCCTGAACAAGGTAAAACAGATACTCTTCTTTTTCCAGCTTTTGTACTTTTACGATCACAGGTATAGAGCCAAGCACTGCAAGAGCGCCAAATGGAAGGACAAAATCCAGAGACCAGCCATGCCATCCGGTATATTTGTCCCACAGAACCGCGATAACAGTTACCAGGATCAACTGTATGATCTCGTTTTTTAAGATATTCCTCCGTTTGGCATAAGCAACCGCTACGATCAGCCATCCGCAAAGACAGCCAGCTGCGGCGAACCAGAACCAGTCCAATTTTTCCCGTGTAAGGTAATTGATCATGCCGCAGAGAATTGCAGCTGCAATGCAGACAAAATTGAAAACCTGCACGATTCTCTGCGCCTCCTTTTTCTCTTTCAGGGAACAGCCGGGGAAATTATTGGTTTTTTCTGTATAAGGAATTTCTTCTTTTTTCAGCATGTTCAGAAAATTTCGCTGAATATTATCCTTGGGAAGCTTGGAGGTAACTCCAAGAACCATTTCGTTTTCGTAAGAACAGGAACAAAGCTGCATGGAGTTGGTACTTGCGAAAATTCCGAAACGGTCAATGTACTGGTTATACTCCTTTGGAAAACGAAGAATTCCAATATTGGAATAAACAGCCGTAATGCTTCTAGAGCTTAGGTTTGCTCCCAGCATAAGGAAATATTTCTTTATTTCCAGGGGAACTGCACGGATGACCGGATTTTTCTCCAGACGGACATAGCTATTCATATGTCTGGCAATTTTCTCTTCTACCAGTTCTGCGGCAAACTGCTCTTTCACGTGAGCCAGAATTTCTGTAAAATCAGAAGTTTGGGAAAAATCATGTCCCACTTCTATCCAGCCAAAAAAATTTGCCATAGACTGTGAGGGAAAATAATTCCGCAGATTTACAGGAACCATAAGGGCAATGGGGCGATTTTGCCTGCTCTTGGGAATTTCCTCATGGATGGAACAAAGAAACATGGCTGTGATCAGAATGGTTATGGAGACACCGTATTCTTTTGCTTTTGCATGAAGCTCTTTTACCGGAAGTACAATCTCTGTAATATGCATATCCTCATGAAGCAGCCGTTCTCCCGGAAGTCTGACAGCGCGAGGTTTTTTCTCAGAATTTCCGGGAATATCCGAGGAATAATACTGGGAAAAGCTATCCTCCTCCTGATCACCGGGGGTGCTCATATCCGTGACTGGAAGAGAAGGCAGATCCTTTTCCGGGTGAGCCTTTTTCAGATAATTGCTTACCAGTTCCTGGAGAAAATGCATTGCCCCGGTACCATCTGTCAGTGCATGGAAAACTTCAAAATTGATTCTTTTTTCATAATAGCTGACCTGGAAAAGAAGATTCTTTTTGTCCGGAATATACAGCCTGCTGCATGGAGGCTTCTTCTCTTCCTTTACAATTGGACGAATATCCCTGTGTTCCAGGTAGAACCAGAATAATCCTTTTCGGAGAACCATCTGAAACAGAGGATATTTTTCCATGGTTTTTTCAAGAGCGGCCTGGAGAAGCTCCGGTTTTACATTTTCCTTTAGTTCACAGTAAAAACGAAATACTCTGGTATCATTTTTGCCAGTTACCAGAGGAAAAGCAAGGGCCGCGTTATCCAGTTTTCTCCAGTTCGAATATCCTTCTTTCAATTTTCACACTTCCCTTTTTAAGAATTCGTTCATATAAGAAAAACTTTCCTGCACATGGAAAAAGCGGATTCCAAGAGCAAAAAAGCCGTGAAGTGCATCTTTGATCCGGTGTACTTCTACATAATTACCAGCCTCTGCCAGTTTTTTTCCATAATCTTCGCCTTCATCACGAAGAGGATCAAACTCTGCTGTGAGAATCAGGGTTTCTGGCATATTAGAAAAATCTCTTGCCAGAAGAGGTGCAAAATAAGGGTTGACCCGATCCTCCGGACAGCTCTCATACAGATTCAGATAATCCTGCATTTTCACTGCAGTAAGCAGGTAGTCGGTGCCGTTCTTTTGCACAGAGGCATAGGGAGAAGCGGCTGTATAGGTATTATATAAGGCTGGATAAATAAGAATCTGCCGGAATACCTGAAAGTCGCCCTTGTCTCTTGCCATAAGAGCAACTGCGGCTGCAAGATTTCCTCCGGCACTGTCACCCATAATAGTGATTCTTCGGGAATCTGTATTCAGGATCAGATTATTGGTATAAAGTGCTTTCGCCGCTGCATAACAGTCCATCAGAGCCGTTGGAAAACGGTATTCAGGAGCAAGCCTGTATTCCACGGATACTACAATATGACCGGTAGACTGAGACATTCTGGCACATACACGGTTATAGGTATCCACACTTTCTGTCACCCATCCTCCGCCATGAAAAAATAGAAGAACTGGAAAAGTATGACCTTTTTCCACCCCGTTTGTCATGGCTTCTTCAGTAGGAAAATAAATCCGCAGAGGGATTTCGTAGTCCCCGTTGAAAATCTGGATATCCATTTTTTTCAGAAAAATATTCATGGCATCCAGCTTCTTAATGTCCACCAGTCTGCGGGAGGATTCCACTTCGATATTGCCGTAGGAAAGGGTGTGGAGAATTGCTCGCATGGTTTTGGAAATCATGGCCTGTATTCCTTTCTGGTTTTAAAATCAAGCTTCATCAGACTGTTCTGTTATGGAAAAATCAGTCTTCTGCATTAGCTGGCAGGCATCAGATAGAACGGAAGCCTTTTCCAATGATTTCGCTGCTGTTTACGATGGTAATAAATGCATGAGGATCAATCTGTCTTAAATGAATACGAAGACGGTTGGTCTCGCTTCGGGTAAGCACAGTCATCATTACCTTCTGCTCCTTCTTGGTATAGATGCCAAAGGCCTTCTGCTCTGTGGCAGAACGATGCAGGTCATTGATGATGAACTCTTCTACCTGCTCCGGATATTTACTAATGATCGTACATACCTTTCTCAGGTTCAGACTCTCAATTGCACTGTCTACTACAGTGCATTTTAGGATCATTCCAAGAATACAGTAAAGTCCGGTCTGGGCACCGTAAAGGTAAGCAGCGATCAGCACAATTCCCAGGTCACTGACCAAAAGGGCACGTCCGATCTCAAGGCTGGTATATTTGTGCAAAATCATTGCCACAATATCAGTACCACCAGTGGAGGCACCGACATTAAATACCATAGCAGCTCCCACTGCAGGAAGGATCACTGCAAAACAAAGCTCCAGGAACACGTCATGTGTAAGTGGCGAACTAAGGGGATAAATAGCTTCACAGGCACTTACATAGAAAGACAGGGCAAAAGAGGAATAGACAGTCCAGCCCATGGAGCGGATTCCAAGGAAGAAAAATCCAAGTACAACAAGTGCTGCATTGACGATCCACATAAATGCACCTACATTCCACTTCGGAAATAAGGTAGAAAGGATAATAGACAGACCAGATGTACCACCAAATGCGAAATGGTTGGGTGTTTTAAAAATGGCAATTCCAACCGCTGTAAAAATCAATCCCAGATTCAGAATGATAAAGAACATCAGGTTGTCTTTTGTAAATATATTTTTTTTCATAAAACGAGTCCTCTCCTTCTTTCGGTGAACTCAGTATAACGTAAAAAATGAGTCCTGTAAAGAAACGGAATCAAAGAATCCCGCAAGGCAGAATTATACAAACTCTGTTTTCCCGCTCTTCTTCGCTGCATCTATAAGCTCTCCTAACCGCTTATTGCAGCTTCCAACCGGAACAGCCGTGCAGATTATCCGCTCACAGCTTTCCATGGCTTTTTGCGCCTTCTGGAAGGCTTCTTCACAGATTTCCATGAAGGGTTCTTCCGTGATCACCTTTGAAGCCAATAGTCTTGCCAGGCGGTAATCCACGTCATTGGTGTAAAGAATACCTGCAATAAAAGGTGTGTGCTCTTTCTGTAGCTGACGGAATATGGGAATACCAGTGCCGTTTCCACAGATTACGAAAGTTTTCGCTTCTCCGTCTGGTTTCGGAAGCTCAATACTTCCAAACAGGGGATCAAAAAATCCATTGTTGATCTCATACAGCTCCTTGATCATGTTCTCTTCAAAAATATCTTCCGGCTTTCCAAAATGAGAAATAGTATCTCCCTTTACGCAGATGATCTTATCTGCAATTTTCTGTGCCAGATCGATTTCGTGAAGAGACATGATAACTGTGATCTGCTTCTTTTTTGCCATATCCCGAAGAATGGATAAAAGATCCAGCTTATGTTTGATATCAAGGAAAGAGGTTGGCTCATCCAGAATAATAATATCCGGTTCCTGGCAGATCGCACGGGCAAGAAGCACTCTCTGACGCTGGCCATCGCTGATGTTGTTAAAGTCACGACTACCAAGCGATTCCGCATGCACCGCTCTCATGGCTTCCTCTACCTTTTCCTCATCCTCTCTGGAAAGAATACCGAGTCTGCCTGTATAAGGGTAGCGTCCGGTTGCCACAATATCATGACAGGTCATAAGCTCCGGACGCATTCGTTCCGTAAGAACTACTGCCATGCGTGTGGAAAGCTCTTTATAGGAAAAAGAATTCAGATTGCGATCATCAAAGTAAACTTTTCCACCAATGATCTGCAGCTGTCTTGTGATACTTTTCAGAATCGTAGATTTACCAGAACCATTTGGACCAATGAGGGTTACAATCTCCCCTTTTTTAATTCCAATACAGATATCATGAATTAAGGCCTTTTTGTCATAACCGACAGAAAGGTTATCCATATGAAAATAGTAATTATCCATTTCAGTTTCCTCTCTTCTTCCGCAACATCATGAAAATAACAACAGGTGCTCCAAAGATGGAGGTAACGGTACTGATATTCAGCTCCAGAGGGGCAAAAGCCATTCTGGCAATCAGGTCACACATCATACAGAAAACTGCACCGCCCAGGAATGTTCCCGGAATGATTATAAGTGGTCTGGATGTGCCGAAGCTTCTTTTCATCAGAAATGGGACTGCAATTCCAACGAAAGAAATCGGTCCTGCAAAAGCAGTTACAGTTGCTGATAAAATACTGGAAAGCAAAATCAATGCAACACGGAAGAATTTGATATTTACGCCCATGCTTTGTGCATAAGCTTCTCCCAGCTGATAAGCACCGATGGGCTTTGACAGCAGGAAGGTCAGGGCCAGGGTAATTCCTACCACCACACAGGAAATGTAAACGTTACTCCAGCTCATACCGGAGAAGCTTCCCTGTGACCATCCGTGAAGATTTACAATATCGGAATCATCTGCAAAAGTTACCACAAAATCAGTTACTGCAGAACAGATATAGCCAATCATGATTCCGGCAACCAGAAGGGTGGCCATGTGCTTGATCCTTTTTGAAATCAGAAGAATAAAACCTATGGAAATCAGGGAACCAATAAAAGCTGCAATGATCAGAGTGTAAGAAGTTACGTTTACGGCTCTGCCAAGATAATAAATCATGGTAAGAGCTACTACCATTTTCGCACCGGAAGAAATTCCCAGAACAAAAGGTCCTGCAATGGGATTTTCAAAAAAGGTCTGGAGAAGAAAACCAGATAGGGATAAGGCACCTCCAAGAATGGCAGCCATCAGGATCCTGGGAAGACGGATTTTCCAGATGATGCTGTATTCTTTTGTATCTGTGGCTTTTTTCAGCAGGATATCTATGATCTCAGACAGAGAAATATGAACATTTCCTGTGTTGATATTCAAAACTGTGATCAGGCCAAAGGCCAGGATCAGCAGAATGAAAACCATAGCGTAACGAGATCGTCTCTTAAAATTTTCCATGTGGAAGCTGGTTCCAGCGGATTGATTGCTCATTTTATTTTTCTCCATTTTTGTTTCATTTACAACAGAACCTGCTGTCAGCTCAGCTTATGAAGAAAAGTCATATCCTCTTCACTTCCGCCGGTAAGCATCAGGTTCAGATCTGTGATCAGTTCACCAATTGTATCTGTATGCTGGTACATGGAATCATCAGTTACCCAGACATTTCCCTCTTTTACGGCTTTAAAATCAGCCATCAGACTTTCTTTTGCAAGAAGATCGTCTATGCTTTTTACAGACGCATCAATACTGGAGTTGTAGATCAGATAATCTGCATCTGACGCAGTATTATAGAATTCCTCCATGGTAATGGCAACGGAAGTTTTTCCACTGTCATCCTGAAGATCTGCGAATGCATTTCTTCCACCGGCAATCTCGATCATGCTGGAAATATAATCTTTAGGATTACGTACTACAGGAGAACCGCTGGTATTGATGTAGAAAAATGCAACTGTTTTTTCTGTATTTGTAAAGTCCTTTAGCTTCTCAATAACCTGTGCCTGCTGGTCAAAGAAGGTCTTTGCCTCCTCTTCTTTGTTCATCATTGCGCCATAAAGCTTGATCCACTCTGTACGTCCAAGGGGCTGGCTCTCATAGCTGGAGCGATCGGTGAAAACAGGAATTCCAAGAGTTTCGATCATCTCCTGTACCTTCGGTGCATGAAGGATCATGGTAGACTCTATTGCAAGATCACAGTCGTCACCTACCAGAAGCTCGTAATCCGGTTCATCGTATTTTCCCGCAAAGGTCATTTCGCCGTTATTGATAGCATCAGCTGCTGACTGGATATACCAACCGGAAGCATCAAGACCTGACAGCTTGATGGAGTCTACACTTCCGATTGCATCGAACAATGCCATCGGGGAAGTGGCTGCCATGTAGATGGTGTCAAGTGGCTGCTGAAGGATCTGGATTTCAGGATCCAGATCATCAGGTGCCTCTTTGCCCTCTGGGACGATCAGATATCTGGCATCATCATGGATGTCCAGAAGTTTGTAACCGTCATTGTAATAATACACGTCAAAGCATTCTGCAAAAGACAGATCCATGGCGGATTCATAGGTCAGACCTGCAATTTCAGGTGCAGCATTTTTTTCTGATGTGTCAGAAGAAGTCTCCCCGGAAGCATCTGCTTCCAGGTTCTCCTCTTCTGCCCATACCGGAGTAATGGCAGTAAATGTCATAACTGTTGCTGCAAAAATACTTAAAATTTTATATTTCAGCTTTTTGTCATACATTTTTATTTTCTCCTGCTGATTATTCTTGCTACTGTGCATATGGTGAAGAATAGTAATTTATTCTTCCTCATCAGTTACAAAAATTGCTTCGTAAGCTTTTTCCCACTCAGCTTTTGCATTGTCATCCTTTTCATCTGCAGAACGGTCCACGATAAACGGGATTTTCAGAGTGGAATATTTCTCTGCGGAATCTTTCAGAAGATTTTCTTTTGCTTCTGTGTCTGCTTCCTCTGTCGGGAGAATATCAGAAGAAAGGATAGAAATACCGCACTGACTCTTTACAAGAGCTTTGTAATCTGTATCTTCATCTTTTCCTGCAAAAGTTACGGAACCATCTTCCAGAGCAGCTGTAAGGCTGTCTACCGTACAGTCCTCTTTTTCCATTCCAAGAGCAGTAACTTTGTCTGTAAGATCAAGCTTATCCAAAATGTTAAGAGCATCTGTGGAAGCCACATAAGCAGATTCTACCGGCTGGTTGATTACGATTACATCTTTATCAAGTCCTGCAGGGATAACAGCACCCTCAGGTACGATCAGGTATTTTACAACATTGCCCATGTAGAGCTTTTCTGTACCTGTAAGTTCCTGGGAATCAGCAGCTTCTGTTTTTGCATTTTCTTTTCCGGAATCAACAGTTTCCGGTTTTCTTGCAGTATCTGTTGTCATATCTACTTCAAGAAGGGTAATACCCTTTGCGTAGTGATAAAGCTTAAAGTATTTTGCATGCTCAAGAGTAGTTTCGTCTTTATACTCAAGACCTGTGATCTCTGGTGCAGAATCATCCAGCTTCTTGTTTCCTGTGGAAAGCATGCTGTTGTCATCTGCCGGGTTATCCTTGTCTGTTTTCTTCGGATCGTTTGCACCCTTTAAAGCGATATAAATGGTGTAAGTGATTTCATGAGCCTGGGACATTCTGGTTGTCATACCAATGATCGTATTATTCTGGTTCAGTGCTACCGGAATTGTGAAAGTAGAAGTTCCGCCGCCGCATGCACCGTAGTATTTATTTCCATTGGCTTTTACATAACCGTAATATTCACTGCTGAATACAATAGTCGCATATGCCTGACCATTTGTTACCGTAACTTTGTTACAGGAAATGCTGACCTTTCCAGAACCACCAGACCAGGAGAAACTGTCAGGAGTATAGGTTCCATCTGCTAATGTAGTAGAACTGTTTACAGATGCTGTTCCGCCGCTTAAGTCAGATTCGTATTTGGATTCCTCTTCCGGTTTCTTGTCTGGCTTTGGAGTTGCTGTTGGTGTAGGAGTTGCTGTCGGTTTTTTATTTGGTTTTGCAGTGGGTGCAGGAGTTGCTGTGATTGTTGTGTCAGGAGCAGTATCTGGCTGCGGATCATCCTGTACGTCACCTATCTTATTTAAAGTGCTGGACTGGAAAGTCAGGATCCTGTCATACCAGATCTGGTTTTTGTGGGAAAAAGCAGCAACTGCAATTCCATTGTCCAGGGCTTCAACAGGAATCTCATATGTATATTTGCCATTTGCGTCTGCCACATATGGAACCCAGGTGGAGGAATCTGCTGCGGTAGCTTCTTCTTTTGTTCCCAGACATAGATAGTCGTAACCAGTTCCGCTTAAAGTAAGAACAGCTGTCATTTTTCCGTTTTTGGAAGTAAGGACACAGTCAATTACACGGAACATAGATGAACTGGAGTTTACTGTAATATTATAAATTCCGCTTGCACAGCTGCCTGGAGCAGGGGTTGCTGTTGGCTCTGGGGTGGTGGTTGCTTCCGGAGTTGTGCTTGGCACTGGAGTTTCAGTTGGTGCAGGAGTCTCAACCGGTGCTTCGGTAGGCTCTGGGGAAACAGTTGGTTCCGGTGTTGGAGCAGCCTCTCCATATCCTGGAACCGCCGGTACGGTAATCGTCAATATACCCTTTGCGTACCAGTTCTGGCTCTTCTTGGAATGAGGAACGACTGCGATTGTCTGAGCTTCCTTGCTTGCAGTAACTTCAAAGGTGTAGGTATAGCCTCCTGCACTGTTCTCTACTCCTTTGATGGAATTTGCTTCTTTATCAGAGTCACTGGCACTGCCAAGATAGATCATGTCATAATTCTGTTTTGCGGTAGAAAGTGTGACAATATATTTATCCTCCGAAACCTTTACAGTGGAACCGGTGATTACGAACATTGCAAATTCATCACCGTTTTCTTTTACAAGCTTGATTCCGGCATCTGTAATCTCATTCTGGGCTGGTGCCTGGGTTGGAGCTGCAGTTGGCAGTGGAGTGGCAGTTGGCTCAGGGGCTGCAGTTGGCTCTGGAGTAGCTGTTGGTTCCGGGGCTTTCATTCCTGGAACGTTCAGTTTCAAAGCCATATTTATGTACCATTTCTGATTTTTTACAGAAAATGGTACGATGCTGAAAGTCTGGACCTGTTCACTGGCAGGAACCTCAAAAATGAAAGTATAACCATCTTCATTTTCTGTACCAACGATTGCTGCTGCATTTTTTGCTTCGTCAGGATCTTCTTTAGAACCAAGATAAAGCTTCTCATAGTTCTTTCCGTCAGTATTGAGGGTTATCTTAATTTTATCACCATTTAATTCAGCAGAAGAGCTTTTGATTTTAAGCATTTTATATGCACTGTTATCTTCCTTGTCAATGGTCATGTTGGAACCATCTGGGTTCAGATCCTCTGGCTTTGTTTCTGGTTTATCTGTCTCTTCGGTTTTGCCCTCTTCTGTTGTTTCTGGTGCAGCTGTAGGCTGTGGAGCTTCTGCTTCCTCATTTTTGCTTTCTTCAGCAGGTGATGCAGTAACCTCAGGAGTGGTCTCAGAGGCAGGTGTTTCTGTAGCAGCAGGTGTCTCTTTCACAGCAGAGGCATCCACTGCTGCCGGAGTTACTGTAGTGTCAGTGTTTTCTTCCTCAGCTGTTGCGTTCTCCTGCACAGGAGTCTCAGCAGCAACAGCAGTCTTCTCCGCCTCTGTTTCTGGAGTTGGTGTAACAGAAACCTGTACGTTTGCATCCTCATTTTCTGCCTGTGTAAGTACAGCAGGAGTGACCGTCATCGCGACGGAAAGGAACAGTGCAAGAAAGCGTTTTGAATTTCTTTTCATTTCTTTTTCCTCGATTCTTCCTATTATTTTATAATTTGAATAAATCCCAATTGCTTCTGGAGCCTGTTTGTACAATGGGCAATCCTGACAGGATTATTTCAAAAAAATGCCTGCTTCCTCTGAGAAAACAGGCACTAAAAATTCAATATATTGTATTATCAAATATATTAATGAGAATGAAGTACTTTCTTCGGAAGCTTTCATTAAACGAATTCAGCAGGTTTCCTGACTTACAGATCAACACAGAATCCATCCTTCTCAGCAATATACCAATGGTTTCACTGGATTCTACTCCCTGGTTACAGTGACCGGATCGTTCAGGACTTTCACCTGATTCCCTCTTAGAGCGTGTTGAAAAAATATTCTCACAATCTGCACGCTGTAGCAGACAGATATGTCTGGCACTGAAAACGGATTTATTCAATTCACCTCATTATAGCAGACCGTTATGTCGAAATCAATAGATTTATAGGGTTATTGCTTGTATTTACTGTACCCGACTTCATCTGTGCGGAGAAGTGTTCCATTCTCATCGTAAACACTGCGGTAGGTTTTACAGGTGTTTGGATCGGAATGCTCTGTAGTAATCTCTACCGTATTATTGTCAGTTTGGGTTCCGTAAATGGATACCGTTACGGCTTCCTCTTTTTCATCGTAAGAGGCTTCAATTTTAATTGGATAAGCAGTATTATTCTGAAAACGGAAATCCTGACCTCCCCACACCACTGCTGCGTCCAGACCATCCTCAACATAATCAATTCGGGCAGCGTGATTATGACGCTCAACAATGGTCAGATCAGACTGCAGGCATGCCATAAACAACGTAGTGGAAATCTGGCAGATTCCGCCTCCGATATCCTGGGCATGTTCGCCTCCTACAATTACAGTTGCTTCCCTGTACCCTCGTTCCTCAGTACGTGGACCTAAAGTATCGTTGTAGGAAAAAATCTGTCCTGGCTGAAGTTCCACTCCATCACAGGCTTCCACGGCAAGCTTCAAATTGGCAACACGGTTTTCGGTACCGCCGCCATATGTAGTATAAGTACCAAGAAGATTCAGATAAGGAAGGGCTTCTATCTCTTCTGTAGAAACTTCGGGTAGGGTTATTTCAAGGGGGATGGTAATCTTTGCCCCTTCTTTTGCTTTTTCCAGCTTCTTTGCAGCTGACTTCACATCAAATGAAATTCCGGTAACTGCTGGAATAATTTCATTATTTTCCCCCAGAGAAGCATCTGTGGCATCTGTATGTACTTTTTCATAATAGGCTTCCAGATCCAGTTCCTCTGGCGGTGTCTTCATAGTAGGACATTCGATAACAGCTTCATAATCTTCTATGGAAATTGCTTTTAGAATCGCTTCTTTCAATGCATCCATATCCGGACCGATTCCGGTTTTTCCCTTAGTGATAACCAGCTCTGTATCTGTAAGTTCACAGGAAGTCTGTATAGTGGTGGATCCCTTTGAAATTCCAGCATCCTCCAGAAGCTTGTCCAGTTCGTCTTTGTTTCGGGCTTCTGGCATAAGGGTGACTTCTTCCTTTGTCTTGCTGTTCATCAGTTCGATGCGGTCAGTTCCATGAGTAAACCAGGCACCATGTCCAAGAGCATAGGCACTTTCTACAATTGATTTTACATCAAGACCGAGAACAGGATAGATGGATACCTTAAAGTTCTTTCCATTCAGGGTAATGGTCATCTGTGTGTTCTCATATTTTTCCTGAAAATCTTTTGAAATTGCGTCAATGGCTTCCTCTTTGGTCATTCCCTGAATGGCTATGCCGTTTATTTTAAGCTTCTTCCAGATTACATTATCTGTAAGAAAATGACACCACAGCCCATACGCACCTGCCAGAATCAGAACCAGGATCAGAACTTTGATCACACCGTTTTTCACTTGTTTTTTCATGTAATAATTTTACCTTTTGCAGTCTTTTTTAGAGCGTGTTTGAAAAAGGCTTTCTGCAAAATATATCGCAAAGTGGGGCGTGCAGATTGCAGGAATGATTTTTCAAACAGGCTTTAGAGCAATGGGGTAAAAAAGCATGTCCGGTTTCCGGTATGGCATGCAGCCCCTACCTGCTCTACTTTTGCCAGAATTGTATCATTATCACAGTCTATAGTCAATGATTTCACATACTGAACATGACCGGAGGTTAGTCCTTTGGTCCAGAGCTCGTTGCGGCTGCGGCTCCAGTAAGTCATTTTTCCCAGCTTCAGAGTGGTAAGGTATGCTTTCTCGTTCATGTACGCAAGCATAAGAACTTCGTCTGTTTTGTAATCCTGCACAATAACCGGAACCATGCCGTCACTGTTTAATTTGAAATCTGACCAGGACATTTTGGACTTTAATTGGTTCTGTTCCATATTTTTAATACTCCTTTATGAAAAATTCTTCTGCAATTATGCCACCTGCTTTCATGCTCAATTCGAAAAAAATGAAAACAAGTGGCATATATCATATCGTCTTAATTGTAATTCTGTTTGTTCTGCCTTTAAAGACTTCCCTTCGTAGAAAGCACATCTGTAATACGAGGATCATAAGCTACCGCCATATCCAGCGCCTTTGCAAAGCTTTTGAACATGGCTTCTGCCATATGGTGATTATTTCCCGGTGTTAGAACCTTAATGTGAAGATTCATGGCTGCCGTATAAGAAATGGCGTAAAAGAATTCCTTCATCATTTCTGTGGACATATCTCCAATTTTTTCACTGGTAAACGTACCTTCGAAGGAAAGATACGGGCGTCCCCCGAGATCAATGGCGCAAAGCACAAGACACTCATCCATTGGAAGGATGCAGCTTCCGTAACGCCTGATTCCTTTCTTGTCTCCAACCGCTTCTTTAATAGCTGTGCCAAGAACAATTCCCGTATCTTCAATGGTATGATGATCGTCAACCTGAAGATCACCCTTTACCTTTATATCCAGATCAAAAAGTCCGTGGCGGGTAAAGCCATCTAACATGTGATCGAAAAATCCCACACCTGTATCCAGACTGCTTTTTCCGGTTCCGTCCAGATTCAGCTTTATGGCAATTTTAGTTTCCTTTGTATTTCGTTCAACAGTAGCTTCTCTTGTCATGACTGCTCCTTTTTATCTTCCTCTTCAAAGCGGACTGCAATGGAGTTGGCGTGTGCAGTTAGCTGCTCTGAGGATGCAAACTGGATGATGTCCTTGTGGATTTCCTGTAATGCAGACCTGGAATAATATACAATACTGGATTTCTTAATAAAATCGTCGACGGAAAGTGCAGAGAAGAACTTGGCTGTTCCGTTGGTAGGAAGAACGTGGTTTGGTCCGGCAAAGTAATCACCAAGAGGCTCAGAACTGTACTCTCCAATGAAAATAGCGCCTGCATTTCGCACCTTCATCATTACCTCAAAGGCGTTTTTGGTGACAATTTCCATGTGTTCAGATGCAATCTCATTCGCTGCTTCAATCGCTTCATCCATATCTTCTGCAACAAGGATATATCCAAAATTTTCCAGAGATTTCTCAATGATCTCTTTTCTGGAAAGAACCTTCAGATAACCTTCAATCTCTTTCTCTACATTCTGTGCCAGTTCTGTACTGGTAGTAATAAGGATTGCAGAAGCCATCTCATCGTGTTCTGCCTGGGAAAGAAGGTCTGCAGCTACATAGTGTGCATTTGCAGTTTCATCTGCAAGGACAAGGATCTCACTTGGACCAGCAATGGAATCAATGCTCACATGTCCATAAACAGCTTTTTTTGCAAGGGCTACAAAAATGTTGCCAGGTCCTACGATCTTGTCTACCTTTGGGATGCTTGCAGTACCATAAGCAAGTGCTCCGACTGCCTGTGCACCACCAACTTTGTAGATCTCATCAGCGCCTGCTTCTTTGGCAGCAACCAGAGTGGAGGGATTTACTTTACCGTCTTTTCCAGGAGGTGTGGTCATAACGATGTGAGGTACTCCTGCCACTTTTGCCGGCACAATATTCATTAATACAGAAGAAGGATAAACTGCTTTTCCGCCTGGAACATAAACACCTACACGATTTAATGGTGTTACTTTCTGACCAAGCATGGTGCCTTTTTCGGTACTGGTAAACCAGCTGTTCTGACGCTGTTTCTCATGGTAGCTGCGGATGTTTACAAGTGCCTTGCGGATAACTTCCAGTAAGGAAGCATCAACTGCTTTATAGGCTTCTTCGATTTCCTCTTCGGTTACACGTATGGTTTCCGGAGTAACCTCTACTTTATCAAATTCTTTTGTGTAAGAAAAAAGAGCTTCATCCCCTTTTTCTTTTACATTTGCAAGAATATCTGCTACTGCAGCTTCGAACTTGCCGTAATTATTAGGGCTCCGTTTTAAAAGATTTTCCAGGATATCTTTGGTAGATTCTTTTGTTAATCTTACTGTACGCATTGTGATCGATCCTTCCAATTTTATTTTATTCCAGAAAAAACAGTAATTTCAGATTACCTTTCGTAAATCTTCAATCAGCTTACTGATTCTTTCATTTTCCATTTTCATGCTTACCTGATTCACAACCATTCTTGCTGAAAGAGGGCAAACTTCTTCTAACACCTTCAGTCCATTTTCACGAAGTGTGCTTCCGGTCTCAACGATATCCACGATCACTTCAGAAAGACCTACAATAGGGGCAAGCTCAATAGAACCATTCAGCTTAATGATTTCCACAGTCTGATGTTTCTTATTATAGAAATAATCTTTGGCAATGTTTGGATATTTGGTTGCCACACGAATCAGCTGGTTTGAATTCAGAAGGGGTTTGGCACTTTCAGGTCCGCAAACACACATGCGGCAGGCTCCAAATCCAAGATCCATTACCTCGTAAAGCTTACGGCCTTCTTCCAGGATTGTATCCTTTCCGACAATTCCGATGTCAGCTGCGCCATATTCTACATATGTAGGTACATCTGGTCCTTTGGCAAGGAAAAAACGAAGCTTTAATTCTTCATTTACAAAAATCAGTTTACGGGAATCCTTATCTTTCATCTCTTCGCAGGTGATCCCGATTTTCTCAAGCATGGCAAGGGTTTTGTCTGCAAGTCTTCCCTTGGTAAGGGCAAAAGTCAGATATCTCATAATTCCACCTCACAAACCTTAGTTACTTTCTCTGGGCGAAGGGCTACATTTCTGCCCTGGGCGCGAAGCTCTTTGGCCTTCTGGATTGCCTGGATACGGTTTTCTTTGCGGTAAGTGATAACCGTAACGCCCTCCTCTTCCTCCATTTCGATTTTCTGTCTGGAAAGAGCCATCAGAAGGTTATCTACTACAATGGCAAACCCGATGGATGCAGCAGGCTTGCCGAAATGTTTCATCAGCTGGTTGTAACGTCCGCCCTTGATCAGCGCTTCTCCTGTACCATAGGTATAAGCCTGAAAAATGATTCCGGTATAGTAATGATATTTGCTTAACATTGCAAAATCAAAAGTTACATATTTCTCATAGCCGTAAACCTTCAGAAGCTCATAGATTTCTTCCAAACGCGCAACCGCCTTTAATGCCTGTGGATTGTCCGTAAGGGATTTTGCTTTTTCCAGAACTTCTGTCGATCCGAACATCTGAGGAAGCTGGGAAAGAACTCTTGCAAGGGATTTATCCATGTTCTTATTCTTTACAAGCTCTTCCACACCGAAGTAATTTTTCTGGGAAATCAGCTCCCGAAGCTCTTCTTCCTCTTCCTGGCTCAAGCCTGTCTGGGCAAAAATCGCTTTATAATAGTCAACCTGCCCAACGCTTACCTGAAATTCGGTAAGTCCTGTCGCAAGCAGACACTCTACTGTCATAGCCAGAATCTCTGCATCTGCTTCCGGTGAATCATCGCCCATACGTTCAACGCCCATCTGGGTTGTCTCTTTCAATCTTCCGCGAAAGCTGGAATTATTGATAAAAGTGTTGCCTGTATAACACAGACTTACTACTTCTTTTTCAGGGTTAAAATAGGTGGCACAGGCTCTGGAAACAGACGGTGTAAAGTCAGGTCGAAGAACAAGGGTATTGCCTTCTCTGTCAAAAAATTTATAAAGCTCCCTGGAGGGAATGGTTCCCACTTCTTTACTAAACACTTCAAAATATTCAAATGTGGGAGTTTCTATATCTTCAAAGCCATACTGATGGAATACACGGTGAAGCTTTTCCTGAAGTTTTTGCTTTCGGCTGCATTCCTGACTGTAAATATCCCGTACACCCTCCGGCGTATGAAAAATTCTCTGCATATCATGTTTCCTCCATGTTGTTTCTTGCTTGTTAATTACATAACGCTTTATCACGCTACTACGATAATGCAAAATCAATGTTGATTATAGTGGAATATTCCAAGATTGTCAAGACGAAGTGTTGCGTGGTTACTGTTCACTGGTAACATTCCGCGAGATGTTTTTTGTGAACAAAGTTCACAGAAAACCCGAGAGTTGCGGCGCGAAATCATGCAAAGCATGATTTCTGTGCATCGCGAAGCGTGTTACTGTAAACGGAGTGAACAGTAACGTTGCGTGTGTTATGGCAACACGCGTGTTTTCAGATCCAATTTTAATCCCTCTAAATAAGGAACCAGAAATCCGCTTTTTTTCGGCAGGTAATACTTCTCATCCAATTCCTCCCTGCGGAAGCTTTTCCGTCCGCCCTCTTCCATCCGTCTCCAGTATACCAAAAGTTCCTGAAAAGGCAGATAATAAAATAGATTCAGCTGACTGAAAAATATAAGAAAAAATGCCACGCCATTCTGTTTTTCAAAGTCCTCCATAAATTTCACCTGGTGAGGATGAATATTTGCCAGAGGAAACGTCTGGGCGCTGCATTCCTTTGCATCAAAGCAGACAGGAATTCCCTGTACTGCACCTATATAGTCAACAGTACTTCGCTGGTCAAAGTATGCCAGAGTAATGTGACGGTTCTCTTTGTCCATGCGTACCGGAGTGATGGGAGTGGGAATCTTCTGTATCAGAGCAAGTCCCTTCTCCCTGTACTGATCGTTTGTTCGGTTTACAAGGTCCTCCAGGGTAGAACCCCGGAGCCCTCTGCTGTTCCATGTCGCCATTCTTACGGTTCCTCGTAGCCAAGAAGCTTGATGGATGGATAATATCTTACAACTGCTTTCCCTACAATCTGGTCAAAGCGGACGAATGTGTTCTTCCAGAAGCGGGAATCCTTAGAATCATTTCGGTTATCACCCAGCATAAAATAGCAATTGTCCGGAACGGTATATGGACCGAAGCTTCCTTGCATTTTCTCTGGAATAAAGGAATCATCAAGAGCAGTCTCAGAACCGTCGATGTATACCTTTCCGTCTTTGATCTCAACAGTCTCTCCCGGAAGTCCGATCACACGTTTGATGAAAAGCTGGCTTTCATCATCCGGATACTTGAAAATTACAATGTCAAAGCGCTCGGGATCCTTGACTTTTTTGGAAATCTCATGTCCAAACAGATCCAGATTGATACCATATGCAAGACGGAATCCAAAGATACGGTCGCCGGTCATAATAGTCTTCTCCATGGATGGAGAAGGGATTTTTGCGTTGATCAGTACTACATTGTTGATAACCAGGACTATAGCAACTACAATGATGATCATTTTTATATAGTCCCATACTTCATGCCAGATTTTCATATTATTTATTCTCCTCTACGTGTTCCTCTTTCAGGATTTTTTGAAACAGATAAGGCAAAGGAGCCGTGAACTCTTTGCCAGACAGATAGGAAAGACGCCCTTCAATTTCCGGAATTTCCAACCTGTATGCGTGAAGCAGTTGCGATTTCAGACCATACTTTCTGCAGTATTCATCGTTTAAGGTACGCCTGCCGTACTTGTAATCTCCAATAAGGGGATGACCAGTTCCTGCAAGGTGTGCCCTGATCTGATGTGTGCGTCCGGTGATCAGCTCCACCTCAAGAAGGGTAACGGTTCCGTTATCTTCAAGGGGACGGTATCTGGTCTCAATGGGAAGTGCTCCGGATGTTTCCGTTTCCTGTACTGTTACTTTATTACATTTTTCGTCTTTATGCAAATATCCTTTGATATATTTTTCATTTTTTATAACACCATTTACCAGGCAGCGGTAAAATTTGTGAAGGCTTCGATCATGAAACAATGAAGAAAGCTCCTGAAGTCCTGCCAGGGACTTCCCTGCAGCCACAAGTCCGCTGGTATTACGGTCCAGACGATTGCAGACAGATGGGCGGAAGGTATGTAAAGACGCTTCCGTAACCGCTCCGCTTTCCAGAAGATACCCCGTCAGATATTCTACCAGTGATGGTTCCTTATCATCTGCAGGCTGGGAAAGCATTCCAACAGGTTTGTTAATCAGAAGGATATTGTCGTCTTCGTATACAATATCAAGCTTCTGATGAGCTCTTGCTACCGTTTCCTGTACTCCTGCAAATTTCCCGAAAGTCTCATCCGAAAGGAAAAGCTTTACGTGGTCACCAGTGGAAAGCTTCTCATTTCCAGTGGCCCTACCGCCGTTTAAGGTAATATTTTTCTTGCGGAGCATTTTGTAAAAAAAGCTTTTTGGAGCTTCACGGAGAAGCTTTCCTAAATATTTGTCAAAGCGCTGTCCCGCTTCATTTTCATTAATAATAAATTCTTTCATGTTGGATATCCTCTTAGATACACAAATTCAGGATCACATGCTTCACCATTTCATCTCTGGTAAAATCAGGATATCTTGGATCTGGTGTAAAGCGAAGCCCTTCTTCTAAGGATTCCTTGTGTTCGTTCATAGAATCAAGACGTTCCAGGAAAGGACGAAGCTCTCCAAGAATTTTTACATCTACTTTATAGCCGTTTTTGCGAACCAGTTTCTGGGCTTCTGCAGCCATAAAATTTGTATCTGCTTTCGGATCACTGGTATAACCGACTACGGTATTTCCGCACACGGCAATGGCATCTATGGTGCATTTTTTTTCATAGAAAGTCATATACATCTCGTACGCCATTACAAGATCACCCTGATGCGCATGGATCTTCTTGTACAGGACCGGATCTACAGGCTTTGCCAGATAGACCATGATCACATCTACCACAGCCTTACAGCCTGGAAGAGATCCTACCAGAGCAATGATCGTCCAGATAGAATTTCTGGTACCTAGGTAGATCCACATACTGATAAAAATAAAAACGGGGACACCAAGCATAATGGCAGCAATTATGATCCTGCGCTTTCGTTCACGCTTCAGATATCCGAATTCTCCTTTGTTTGTCTGCATTAGTTTCATGAAAACACTCCTATTTCTGCTTTTTTCTTGTGTGATGATTGCGGATGGTTTTCTTTGGTGCCGGACCATGCTTTGATCCTCTGTTACGCCCGGCATTCTCTGTATATTTGTTGTCGCCATGCTCTTTTCTGACAGGCCGGATCAGACATTTTTCCCCATACCCAACCAGATCCATACGCCCTGCAATTTTCAATCCTTCGAGAACCAGTTCTCTGTTGACCGGATTCTTATATTGCATAAGCGCACGTTGAATGGCTTTTTCATGGGCACTCTTCGGCACATAAACCTTTTCGCCTGTAAGAGGATGGATTCCCGTGTAATACATACAGGTAGACAGTGTAGAAGGTGTTGGGTAAAAGTCCTGCACCTGCTCCGGAGTAAAGCCAAGATCACGGACATATTCTGCCAGTTTCACCGCCTCTTTCATGGTACATCCCGGATGGGAGGACATAAAATATGGCACGGCAAACTGCTGTAAGCCAGCCTTCTTATTTGCCTTGTCAAATTCCTTCAAAAATTTCTCATACACTTCGTGTGACGGCTTGCCCATATATTTCAGCACCTGATTGGAAACATGCTCAGGAGCTACACGAAGCTGTCCGCTTACATGATATTTGGCAAGTTCATTAAGAAAAGTTTTGTCCGGGTCTGCCAACACATAATCGAAACGCACACCGGAACGGACAAATACTTTTTTTACTTTTGGAAGATCCCGGAGCTTACGAAGAAGAGAAACGTAATCTTTGTGATCCGCGGTCAGATTCTTACATGGCTCAGGAAACAGACAATGACGGTTCTTGCAAACGCCTCTGGTCAGCTGTTTCTGGCAGGAAGGCTGGCGAAAGTCTGCCGTAGGTCCGCCTACATCGTGGATATATCCCTTGAAATCTTTCTCCTCGGTCATGTGGACCGCTTCTTTCAGAATTGATTCATGACTTCTGGTTTGCAGGATTCTTCCCTGATGAAAAGTTAATGCACAGAAGCTGCAGCTTCCGAAACAACCCCTGTTGCTGGTAAGGCTGAATTTAATTTCCTCTAATGCAGGAATTCCGCCGTCTTTCTCATACATGGGATGATAATTTCCCACATAAGGAAGATCATATACATCGTCCATCTCCTCCTGTGTAAGAGGTAATGCAGGTGGATTCTGGATTACATAGCCCTTTGTTCCGTAGGATTCGGCCATGGTTCCTGCTGTAAAAGGATCTGTATTCTGATACTGGATGGCAAAGCTTCTGGCATAAGCCAGCTTATCCGCCTGTACTTCATCAAAAGAAGGAAGTATGATCGGCTCGTAAGTGCGGGACAGATCCCTGCATTTATAGACGGTTCCTGCCACATAGGTAATTTCGCTGACAGGGATTCCGCTGTCAAGAGCCTCTGCAATCTCAATAATAGAATGCTCTCCCATTCCGTAAGAAATCAGGTCTGCGCCGGAATCTATGAGGATACTGTGCTTCACCTTATTTTCCCAGTAATCGTAATGTGCCATACGTCTGAGGCTTGCCTCGATTCCACCAAGAATTACAGGAGTTTTCTTAAAAGTCTGACGAATCAGATTACTGTATACAATAACAGCACGGTCCGGCCTCAAACCCATTTTACCGCCAGGAGAATAAGAATCCTTCTGGCGGTGCTTTTTTGCAACGGTATAATGATTTACCATGGAATCCATATTGCCGGCACTTACAAGGAAGCCAAGGCGAGGCTCTCCAAATATGGCAATACTCTCCTTCCTGCGCCAGTCGGGCTGTGGGATAATTCCCACTTTATAGCCCCGGCTCTCCAGAAGGCGGCTGATAATAGCAGTACCGAAAGAGGAATGATCTACGTAAGCATCTCCTGTCACGTAGACAAAATCCACCTGATCCCAGCCTCTGTCCTCCATGTCTTTTTTTGTAACTGGTAAAAATTGTGACATCTATATTTTTCTCCTATGCACTGCTCATTCTGTAAGGCGTGTTCCAAGAATGGTGTGAACAAAATGAACAGTAACGTATTTTCGGACAGATTTATGAAATACAGCTCTTGCCTGGCTGATGTCCGATATTATGGTAAACAGCCTGGGCGCGGTAACCTTCCGCGATAATATCAAGCTGTCTGTGAAAACGCTCCAGCTGTTTCAAATCCTTGGTATGGAAAACACGAAGGAATTCTGTCTGAATTTTGGTAATCTCCCGTTCGCTGGATACGCGGTAAAGATTTTCTATATTATTGAGAATATCTTTTACAAGATTGGACTGCATCTGGGAAGAATTCTGGGCATCCATGATTTCATCGCGCACAGAAGACATTTCCTGATCCAGCAAAATAATAGCATCCGCGGCATTCGTCAGACGCTCTGCCACATGCGGTGGCATGTCCCCTTTATATTTGTACTGAAGGGAATGTTCGATCGTTGCCCAGAAGTCCATAGCCATGGTGCGGATCTGAATTTCCGCCTGCAGCTTCCGGGGACCATTTAATGTTTCTACTGTATAATAAATGATCAGATGGAGACTTCTGTAACCACTCTGTTTCACATGCTTCAGATAATTCTTCTCACTCTTAATGGTCATATCTGACCGGTTTTGGATCAGGGATGCTACTGTCTCAATATCTTCCTCAAACTGACAGATAATACGGATTCCAGCAATGTCTTCTACTTCTTCCTCCATGCGTTCCATAGGAATATGCTTGCGCTGCATTTTCTCCAGAATGCTGGATACACTTTTCACTCGTCCGCTTACCTGCTCAATAGGGGAATACAGATCATTTTCTCGATGTTCGCTGATAATGTGTTCAAATTTGACAATCAGTTCCCTGACTGCCAGTTCGTAGGGGCATAAAATGCTTCTCCATAACTGTATTTCCATATAAATCGCTCCTTACAGAATATGGGCATTGTATTATGAAAAATATTCTGCAGTTAAATTTAAGTGTGTCTGCCCATATGTTTAATCATTATAGCATATATTTCAAAAAATTTGTTATCAATAAGTGTATTTTTTTACTTTTTTCTCCATTGCCTGTAAGACATAGTAAGGGTTTACACTCAGTTCCTCTTTTCCCTGTGGATTTATGTAGATTCCCAGATGAAGATGAACCGGAAATTTTCCGGACATTCCTTCTTCTCCGTATCCGGTATCTCCCATGAATCCAAGAATCTGCCCCGCTTCCACTGCTTCACCTGTCTGAAAATATTTTTCATAGGATGCAAGATGGGCATAATAAAAATACCCTCCATGAGAAGAACGGATTCCGATCCGGTATCCGCCAAGAGGAAGCCATCCGATTTTTTCTATTTTGCCATCAGTCATGGAAATCACAGGATAAAATCCGGATTGAGAAACCCTGCCAAAGAGATCGCAGCCTTCGTGCGTCCGGCTTCCACCATAGCTTCGGGCAGCGCCAAAGGTGTTTTCATAAAAAATCTCTTGCCATATTTCTCTATCGTTTCTGATTGGAATGGGAAAATTTTCCAGGTCTTTCCAGACAGCCAGATAACAGCTTCTCAGGTCATAATAGGCTTTGGGCTTGAAGCGGAGATATGCTTCCCTGTTCCCGGAAAGATATTTTGGAAAAAATTTTCCATTCAGCATAGTTGTTGTAAGAAGATCGGCAAATTCTCCATCCGAATGTACTCTTTCTTCTAACTCTGCATATAGCGCAGACGACAAAGCCTGTTCCCGGAAGCTTTCTGTAAAACAGGTGTCCGGTTTTAACAGGGAGGCCTGGCTTCTTTGCTGAATAAAATTCTGAAGCAAGATAAGCAGCGGCAAAAGAAAAAGAAGAAGGAGTAAGTGTTTCCCGGTCTTTCTTTTCATGGCATTTCCTCTCTTTAATATATGGGAAAAGGTGGATGATTTTTTTGTTACCAGTAAATAGTAACGATTTTTTCACCCTCAGATAATATATGGAAAATCAGAAAAATTAGAACAAAAAATCAGCTGTATGGAAAATATTTTTCCAAATACAGCTGATTCGAATGATCAAAGGCTATGGCAGCCACAGTTACTATTTAATGGGGGTATGCCAAAAGCTTTATGAAAAACAGGCTTTTAAATATACATGTAATTATCAGTCTTTCAAATTTTTCAATACTTCTGTCAGATATTCCCAAACCCGTTTCACAGAAGCCATATCAAGGCGTTCTTTGCTGGTGTGGATGTCCAGAATATCCGGTCCAAGAGAGGTGCAGTCAAGGTTTTCCATTCGCTCATAAAAAATACCACATTCCAGACCGGCATGAATGGCAACTACCTCCAGGTCTTTACCGTACATGTTTTTATAAATTTCTACCATCTTGTCACGAAGAGGAGAAGCTTTACGATACTCCCATGCAGGATAAGCCCCCTCAGTCTCATATTCGCCTCCCAGAAATTCTGTCAGATATTGGATTTTATGGGAAAGAGCCTCTTTGGCAGTTCCTACAGAGCTTCGGATACTGGTCTGTACAAACAACTCGTCCCCATACAGCTTCAGAATTCCGGGATTGCAGGAGGTTTCCACCAGATTTTCTATGGTACCACTCATTTTCTTAACACCAAATGGCATGTTCATCAGATAAAAAAGCACTTTTTCCTGGCTGGTGGGATGAAGAACCTGTGCATCCATATCCCCTTCTTCTGTTATCTGAATTGTAATAGTATCATCTGTACCAGTGTATTCTGCCCGGAAATCCTTCTGCATTTTCTTTGCAAGGGAAGTGATCTGAGAAATTTCTTCCGGAAGCACAAGAAGAACCGCTTCGCATTCTTTTGTAATAACGTTGTCCTGCTGACCACCTTCTAATTCTTTTAATGCATAGCCACAGACATGGGAAAGTTCATAAAGAAACTGTCCCATAAGAATATTGGCACTTGCGCGGTTTTTGTGTATTTCAGCTCCGGAATGGCCTCCCACAAGTCCACAGACTTTTACGTTAACTTTTCTGCCGGAAGCGTCCACACGCCGGACTGGCAGATAAGAATTTCCAGCAACACCACCAGCGCAGCTTACCCACAGACAGCCCTCTTTTTCAGAATCCAGATTGATCATTCTTCTTCCCTTCAAAAGGCTGCAGTCGAATCCGTCAGCGCCCAGAAGCCCCGTCTCTTCATCGACGGTGAAAACAACCTCCAAAGCCGGATGCGGCAAATCTGTGCTGTCTAAAAGCGCAAGGCCATAAGCCACTGCAATTCCGTCATCGCCGCCAAGAGTAGTGCCCTCGGCTGATAAAAAGCCATCTTTTACAACCAGCTTTAGTCCATCCTTTGTAAAATCATGTTCGATTTCCGGGCATTTCGCACAAACCATATCCATATGTCCCTGAAGGATGACTGTGGGCGCGTTTTCGTAGCCAGGTGTTGCAGGTTTATAAATCACAACATTATTCATGTCATCTTGAACATATTTCAAATCATGTTCCTTTGCAAAATTCACCAGATAATCACTGATTTGTTTTGTATTTCCTGAACCATGTGGAATACCACAGATTTCCTCAAAATAGTGAAACACATTTTTGGGTTCGAAGTTTTCTAAAATTGCCATATGGGTTACCTCCAAAATTTTATATATGGTTTGTATTTATCTTTTCGGCATTTTGAGACAGAAACAGAATATAAATTTTATATAATGATTTTTTAAACATACTTCAGGCTGCTGAACACAACCTGACTATAACTTCACATGTTGGGCTTTTATTTTAATAACGAGGTCAAAATGAAGAAAAAAATAATCCTGCTTTCTGTTATCCTGCTTTTACTCTTCCTTCTGTGTTACCCGGCCGAAGCTCTTGCTGCGGCAAGAAACGGACTGAAACTGTGGTTGGAGACCTTACTGCCTACCCTTCTTCCGTTTATGATCCTTACAGGAATTCTGGTGCACACAGATTGGATTACAAAAATTTTACAACCAACTGCTCCTTTTTTCAAGGTCGTTTTTGGGCTTTCTCCGGGAGGAGCCTATGTATTTCTTCTGGGACTTCTCACCGGTTACCCTATGGGGGCAAAATTAACCGCAGATTTGTATTATGCTGGAAAAATCAGCCGGCAGGAGGCTGAATATTTGTTAACTTTCTGCAATAATCCAAGTCCGGCCTTTCTTATTACTTATGTGGGACATATCTGTCTTGAGGGAAAATTACATATTGGTTTTCTTGTGGGGATTCTGTTTCTATCAGACATGATCTGCATGTGTTTTTTTCGCTTTACAGTCTATAGAAAAAACTCACTGCTTTCCTTTTGTACGCCAAAAATATCTGAGCAGGAATATACTTCTGCCGGGCTCCTGGATTTTGTCATTATGAATAGTTTTGAAACTATGGCAAAACTGGGTGGTTATATTCTTATGTTCTCTATTCTGTCCGCAGCCATAAGTCATTTCTGGTATCTTCCGGCACAGGGAAAATATATTCTTCTCGGACTGATAGAAGTTACCACTGGTCTCCATGGGCTCCTGCTGTCCGGGTTTTCTTATTCACTTCGTGTACTTCTTGCACTGTGTATGAGTGCATTCGGAGGATTCTGTATTATGGCGCAAACAAAAAGCGTACTTGGAAAGGAACTCTCCCTTCATCCGTACGCTTCTGCCAAATGTATGAATGCAGCAGTTACTGCTGCTCTCATACTTATATTCTTATAAACATGATCCCTGCTCACATAAAACATTTATAGAATAGTTTTAGTGAATCACAATCAGATAAAGTCTGCTATATTTCGCGCAGCAAAATTAGTTATCGCCAATCTCGTCCAGAAGAGCTTCATCTTCCTTGGAAGCCTCTGTATCAGCCGGCTGATAAGAGCCGGACATTGCAGCTGCCTGAGCAGTCTGTGGCGCAAGCTCCTGACGATTATGGTTTACAACATCCATGCATGCCTGAAGAGCATCGATGAATCCTTTATATTTGCCGCCAGCATCCTCAAGAGTCTGGGTAAGTACGGAACCGATGTTTGCCATCATGTCATCTGTGTATGTGATCGCGCTGAGACGAATGCTGTTAGCATCCTGTGTAGCGGAATCCAGAATCTCCTGAGCCTGACGATTCGCTGCATTGATAGTCTCGTTTGCCTGCGCATATGCTTTCTGCATGATCTCATGCTGGGTAACAAGCTCCTGAGCTTTATTCTGTGCATCTGCGATCAGTGCATCTGCCTTGGTCTGTGCATCCTCAAGGATGGCATCCTTATTGCTGATGATCTTCTGATAACGTTTGATCTCGTCTGGAGTCTTAAGACGAAGTTCACGAAGAAGCTCTTCGATTTCTTCTTTATTCACTACAATCTTAGTTGTAGAAAGTGGCTGATATTTACAACTGTCTACATATTCTTCGATTTCTTCAATGATCTGTTCAATTCTGCTGCTCATAGTAAACTCTCCTTATTCTATTTCTTCAAATCGTGCATCTTTTTCTTAACAGCTTCGGTAATTTCCGGCGGAGCAAATTTGCTCAGGTCGCCATCATAGCCTGCTACTTCTTTCATAATAGTAGAGCTAAGATATGCATATTCCAGGCTTGTCGTCAGAAACACGGTGTCAATATCCGGAGCAAGCACTCGGTTTGTCTGTGCCATCTGCAGTTCAAATTCAAAATCTGTAACTGCACGAAGCCCGCGCACGATCACCTGTGCATGATTCTCTCTGGCAAAGTTCACAGAAAGACCCTTGAATGCCTTGATTTCTACATTCTCCATGTCTTTTGTTGCCTTTTCTAGTATATTAACACGTTCTTCAACAGAAAACAACGGACTTTTTGCAGAATTATGCAAAACTCCTACGATTACTTTGTCGAAAGATACGCTTGCACGCTTGATTATGTCCAGATGACCATAAGTGGCCGGATCAAAACTTCCTGGATAAACAGCTATTACCATGTATTTTTCTCACTTTCCCCGGCATAAAAAGATATGCTTGTTAGTTTTGTATTCTTTGGAACGCAGCTGTCTGTAGCCAAGATCTTCCACATAACCGAAATCTGTAGTAAGGTCAGCTTCCACGATGATCAGTGTATTCTCATCCAGAATACTGCTGTCCTGAAGGTATTCCAGAACCTGACGCTCCAGCTCATGGTTATATGGGGGATCCATAAATATGCAGTCAAAAACGCCCTTTCCTTCTAAGGAACGAAGGGCCTGCATCACGTCCATATTCAGCAGTGTACCACTATCTGCAAGTTTTGTAAATGTCAGATTTTCTCTTATGCATGTGCATGCCTTGGGATTTTTTTCAACAAAAACAGCCCGAGCTGCTCCGCGGCTTAATGCCTCAATGCCGATTGCACCGCTTCCGCTGAACAGATCAAGGAAGTGACAATCCAGAAGTTCAGGCTGAAGAATATTAAAAAGAGTTTCTTTGATGCGGTCTGTGGTGGGGCGTGTATCCATACCCGGCACAGTCTTAAGGTTCAGTCGTCTTGCTTTTCCTGCGATGACTCTCATTTCAGATTCAGTCTCCAATCCAGATCACCACGGGCCAGTCCAAGAATAAGAAGTTCTGCAGTAGCGATATTGGTCGCCACCGGAATATTATACTGGTCACAGCGCTTTACAATAGCTGTGATGTCTGGCTCCTTCGGATCTATCATAACAGGATTATAGAAAAGTATTACCATATCCAGATCCTGCCGCTCTACCATTTCCATGAACTGCTTATCGCCTCCGATACTGCCCGGTAAAAACTTATGGACATGAAGACCGGTGGCTTCCTCAATTCTTCTTCCTGTAGTGCCGGTAGCATATACTTCATGCTTGGCCAGGATGTTCTTATAAGCGATACAGAAATCTTCAATGAGAACTTTTTTACTATTATGTGCAATGATACCTAAATTCATAGTTCACCTCTCCCATTTCTTTCTGTTTATTGTACCAATTATAGCAAATTGACAAAAGAAGTGCAACAAAAACGTTTGAATATATACAAAATTCATTATTTGTTAAGAATTTGTTTTTAAATGACGTATTGATTTATTTGGTTTTTTTATATTTTATTGTGCAAATCAGCTCCGTATTCTACCGCTACGCTTCATTTTTTAGCCTTATTACATGAAAATTCTTCTGTATAAGTATATGAATACGCACAATTTTCATAATTTTCGCACATTTAAAGATAAAAATTTCACAATTTCTTTTTATATGTAAAAAAATATAATAACCCACTTTTTTTTTGCATATTTATATGAGAAGCGTATTGTTTTCAATAGTTTTCAATAATCTTCACAGCTGATTTTTGTTTACACCACTTTTACACCATTTTATTTTCCTCCAAATCATCCCAAGGTTTCAGACCCATTTCCTCCAAGGTGATACCATACGGTGCACCTCCGGAGGTATAACCGGCAATAAAGAAAAATCGGTCATCTTGCAAGATCTCTTCTTTAGCCAGATTATCTCTTGTTTCTTTTTTCAGTTTTGCTCTCATCTGTTGTTTCTTTTGTTTCGCAACAGCTGCTTTTTCTTCCGGTGTTTTCTTATGTTTTTTTGTCATAAGTATTTCTAGTGTAATTCCATTCTGAATGCCTTCTTTCATCAGCATAATCATTGTATCAGGATAAAGTTCACAAAGTATCCGCAATACGTTCCCATAAGTTCATGTCATTATTGAAATCGTACATATTTCAGTATAAAAAGTTCACTATTCAAATTCTGATTATTATTTCTCCATATACTCTTCTGCCATATGTACTGCCATAGCACCATCTGCCACTGCTGTTACTATCTGACGAAGTAACTTTGTTCTGACATCTCCTACAGCATAAACACCCGGAATACTCGTTTCAGTGTTTTCACCTGCCACAATATATCCTTTATTATCCAGTTCTATCTGATTATCTAAAAAATCTGTTGTCGGTTTTCTTCCTATACTCACAAACAGGCCGTCACATTCTATAATGCTTTCTTCTCCTGTAACTGTATCTTTCAACCGCACACCAGTCAATCGTTCTCCATAAATCAGTTCATTTACTGTATTATTCCATCGAAACTCTATATTTTCAGTTTTCATCAGCTGGTCATGGTAGATTTTCGTTGCACGTAATGTATCTCTACGATGAACAATGATGACTTTCTTAGCAATTCGACTTAAAAGAGCAGCATCTGATACAGCAGAATTTCCACCACCAACAACCACCACGATCTTATCTTTATAAAACATACCATCACAGGAGGCACAATAAGCAACCCCATGACCTATCAATTCTTTTTCTTTAGCGAGACCAAGTTCTCTTGGATTTGCTCCAGTAGCAATCACTACTGTTTTCCCAATATAAATTCCCGAACTAGTTTCTACTCTCTTAAGCTTTCCTGTTAAATCCATATTAAAAACTTCAGCATATTCACTTTTAGCGCCAAATTTTTCCGCCTGTTTTTGCATTTTCTCTGCTAATGAAAATCCGTCAATTCCATTTTCAAAACCAGGATAGTTATCAATCTGCCAGGTCAATGACATCTGACCACCTACAGATAATTTTTCTAAAACAATTGTATCAAATCCTGCTCTGGCTGCGTATAATGCTGAAGTATACCCTCCAGGTCCTCCCCCCACGATAATCATATCGTAAACATGATTTTCATTCATACAGCAGTCCTCCTTTTATTTTTCCAATGCTTCATTAATAAAATTCTCTATCATTATTTTTGATTCAGGTGCAACAATAGAATCTATTGCCTTTCCATCCCGATATAAAACCAGCTTAGGAATTATCTCAATCTTTTCAGCTTCTGCAATCTGTGGTTCTTCATCAATATTTACTTTTCCAGCAATAAGAATATCGCTGTATTCTTCACTTATTTTTTCATAAGCCGCTCCAATTCTACGGCAATAACCACACCAAGGTGCCCAGAAATCAACCAAAACCGGTTTTTCTTTATGAGTTAATTGTCCAAACTTTTCTTTATTTATATTTATTGATGTCATATTTTTCAACTCCTTCTCCTGTTTGAACTTAATATATCGCATAAAAGATCTTGCTTCTGTGATGATATCACAGAAAAGATAATTTACTTTATTACACTTCTTTTTATTTCTATTTATGGCATATGCCAGTTACATAATTGACGCATCTAAAAAAAGCAAGTATACTATATTCGTAAAGGAGATAACGGTTATGAACTTCGAAAATTGTTTTCCACTATGGAATGACTTAAATACAACACAGAAAAAAATAATTTCAGACAATTTAATCACACAGTATGTAAAAAAAGGGACAATCATTCACAATGGAAACCTGGATTGCACTGGATTATTACTGGTTAAATCCGGGCAGCTTCGAACCTACATACTTTCAGATGAAGGACGAGAGATTACACTTTACCGTCTGTTCGATATGGATATGTGTCTTTTATCCGCCTCATGTATCATACGCTCCATTCAATTTGAAGTAACCATTGAAGCAGAAAAAGATACTGATCTTTGGATCATCCCTGCTGAAATCTATAAGGGCATTATGAAGGAATCTGCTCCCGTCGCAAACTATACCAATGAGTTAATAGCCACCCGTTTTTCTGATGTCATGTGGCTGATTGAACAAATCATGTGGAAGAGTTTGGATAAGCGTGTTGCTTCATTTCTTTTAGAAGAGACCTCTATCGAAGGAACAAACGAGCTGAAAATCACTCATGAGACGATTGCTAATCATCTTGGTTCCCACAGGGAAGTTATCACTCGAATGCTTCGATACTTTCAAGGCGAGGGTCTCGTCAAACTCTCCCGCGGCAAAATCACAATCCTTGATCCAAAAAGACTGGAAACACTCCAAAGGTCATAAAATTGTTTTTCTGTAACATATAAAGAAGAATCCTCCATTTATCAGAATTATGAAAGTCATTCTAATAAATGGGGGATCTTTTTATATTACGAGAAAATTATAAAAATATTATGATTATTTTTAATAATCCATACCACATGCATATGCCTTTTCAATCAGCGCACGGTCATTGACAACTGCATCATAGAAGCGGAATCCGCCGGAGAAGTTGTATGTTTCATATCCATTTCCTTCCAGAATACGACTGGCAATATAACTTCGCAGCCCACTCTGGCATATCAGGTAAACAGGCTTTCCCTTCTCAATTTCATTGATACGTTCCCTTAGTTCATCTACAGGAATGTTTTTGAATCCATCCATATGCCCCCTGTTAAATTCACCTACAGTTCTCACATCCAGCAACACAACACTTTTATCTCTAGAAATCTTATCCATATCTTCCAGATGCCATTGTTTTAAGGTACCTTTTGCTATATTGTCTATCATGAATCCTGCCATATTTACAGGATCCTTGGCAGAGGAATAAGGCGGTGCATATGCGAGATCCAAATCCTTCAGCTGAGTTGCCTTCAGCCCTGCATGGATTGCTGTTGCCAGCACATCAATACGTTTATCAACTCCTTCATATCCAATAATCTGAGCACCAAGCAAACGATAGGTCTCTTTTTCAAAAACCACCTTCATGGTCATCACTTTTCCACCAGGATAGTAACCGGCATGACTCATAGGAGAAAGAATTACTGTATCTACCTCTAATCCTGACTTTTTAGCATTGGTTTCATTGATACCTGTAGTGGCTGCTGTCATATCAAACACTTTTATAACGGAGCTTCCCTGACTGCCCAGGTAACGACTATCACCGCCACAAATATTATCAGCGATGATTCTGCCCTGTTTATTGGCTGGTCCTGCCAAAGAAATCAGCGCATCATTACCCGTAACATAATGTTTTACCTGAACTGCATCACCTGCAGCATAAATATCCGGTACAGAGGTTTCCATTCTGTCATTCACTATAATACTTTCCTTGATGCCAAGTTCCAGACCGGCTTCTTTTGCTAATACTGTGTCTGGTGTGACTCCGATTGCCAGAACTACCATATCAGCCTGAAGGGATGGATTATCTTTCAACAGGACCTCCACTCCGTTGTCTTTTTCTTTAAATCCTTCTACTGTATAGCCCAGTACCAGTTTTATCCCATGCTTTCTCATTTCATTATGGATCATGGATGCCATATCCGGGTCAAAAGGGTTCATCAGCTGCTTAGGCCGCTGGACAATCGTAACATCCATGCCAAGCTCCCTCAAATTTTCTGCCAGTTCCAGACCAATAAAACCGCCACCTGCCAATACAGCCGATTTTGGATGATTCTTATTTATATATTCCTTTATCCGAAAAGTGTCTTCTACAGTACGAAGTGTAAAAAGTTTATCAATACCTACTCCGGGAAGTCTCGGCTGTGTTGGCTTTGCACCTGGAGAGAGGATCAGCTTATCATATTTTTCTTCAAATATCTCACCATTCTCTAAATTTTTCACTGAAACCGTTTTACGTTCCGGATGTATGGAGATAACTTCATGATGAATTTTCATGTTAATACGGAAGCGTTTAAAAAAACTCTCTGGTGTCTGTAGTGTAAGTTCTTCCGGGTCTGTGATCACGTCTCCAATATAATATGGAAGTCCACAATTTGCATAGGACATGTATCCGGATCTTTCAAACACAGTAATTTCAGCATGTTCATTCAGTCTGCGTATTCTTGCTGCGGCTGTAGCTCCTCCGGCTACACCTCCTACAATTATTACCTTCATCTTATTTTTCCACCTTTCCTGAGTAAGCTGCAATGCCACCGATATTATTTACTTTAGAATATCCCATTCGTTGCAGTATCCCAGTTGCCTGGCGGCTTCGTGAACCGGAATAACAGTATACAAACAGTGGGATATCCTTATTCTTCGCTACAGAAGCAATATTGTCAAGTTGCTGCAACGGCACATTTTTACTTTCTGGTATATGTCCTTCCTGATATTCCTGCGGTGTACGTACATCCAGCAGAACTGCATCATCAGTCCTTTTATATTCTTCTATGCCTTGATTAATATTCGACTGTTTAAAGAGATCAAAAATCCCATTAGCACACCTCCCTAAAGCATTTCTAAAATCGCATTCTTAGGTCTCGCCCCTGAAACCTGCTGTACAATCTTCCCATTCTTCATAACCACTAAAGTCGGAATGCTCATAATACTGAACTTATTTGCCAGTTCAGGCTCTTCATCTACATTAATCTTTCCAACTTTAATATCTCTACGCTCACTTGCAATCTCCTCTACAATAGGTACTACCATGCGGCAAGGTGCACACCAAGATGCCCAAAAATCTAAAAGAACGGGTTTATCGGAATTCAGTACTTCGTTCTGAAAATTATTTTTATTGATATTAATAGCAGACATTTTACAGTCCTCCTTATCTTTTTCTTTTTGTAGATTTATTATAGTCTTAATTTCATTTATTTTCCGTGATTACATCACCATACCTCATTAACTTAACTTCTTGCCATACCATCTACACTTAATATAACACCTGTAATGTAACTCGCCTCATCTGAAGCAAGAAACACAAACGCATTGGCAATATCTTCTGGCTGTCCAAGACGACGCAATGGAATTCTTTCAATCATAGGTTCGATAACTTCCTTTGGCACGGCCTTCATCATATCAGTTTCTGTAATCCCAGGTGCAACAGCATTAACACGAATACCTTTAGGTCCTAGTTCTCTTGCTAATGATACAGTCAATCCGTTTACTGCAAACTTCGATGCCGGATAAGCAAACCCACTTGGCTGCCCCGAAATACTCACCATGGAAGAAGTTGAGAGAATGACCCCCTTGCCTCTTGCCACCATACATTCTGCTGCTACACGAGTAGTATTAAATACTCCTTTTACATTTAGATCCATGACTTTATCAAAAGTCTCCTCTGTATAATCCATAAATGAGGTGTTTTCTGAAATCCCTGCATTATTTACCAGTATGTCGACACATCCATATTTTTCAGTTGCCTCTTTAAAAGCCTTTCTGACAGACTCCATGCTTGTCAGATTTGGACTAATTCCAGCAACTATTGCATTGGGATATTTTTCTTTTAATTTATCTACAGCAACATCTGCCGATTCCTGTGAACTTGCTGCCAACACAACTGAAGCACCTTCCTTCAAGAATTTATCAGATGTAGCAAATCCTATACCACGGCTTCCACCCGTAATGATTGCAACTTTATCTTTTAATCTCATTTAGACTACCTCCTTACTTTGTTTGTAGTTACATTATAAGCAAAAGGTAAATCATTTTCTGTGATATCATCACAAACTATCGCAATAAAAAACCCTGTTGCTCACACGCACCAGGGTTTCAGACTGTAGACAAAGGGGGATGTGAAATAAGTCCCCTTTTGTGTGTTTCAAATCAGTTCTGTTAATACTTTAATGAAGAAGATCACGATCACCACAATCATAACCGGTTTTACGATCTTGTGACCGTTTGAAGTAAAGCTATGACTTCCAAGATAATTCCCTGCCATGTTACAAACTCCTGCTGCAATTCCCAGTGGCAAAAGCACTTTGCCATTGATCAGAAATACGACAAGTGCTGTGATATTGGTTGTCAGATTGATTGCCTTTGTGGCACCTACTGCATCGTTTAATGTCATATGACAGAAACCGGTAAATAAAAGCATCAGAAATGTTCCTGTTCCCGGTCCGTAAATCCCATCATAAATACCAACTACAGCTGCGATCAGAATACTTTTAAAAATCAGCATTCCATTGATTACTTCTGTTGCATTTTCGTCTTTTCCTTTCAGTGCTTTGCTTCTCAGTACATAAAACAAAATGACCGGAAGCACAACCAGCATGGCGATCTTTAAAGCTTTCTCCGAAATCAGAAGAGCCAGATGAGATCCTATCCAGGATCCGGCAATTGCACCAAAAACTGCCGGAATACAGATTTTCCATTTCATAAAGCCTTTTTTCATGTAGTGAAAAGATGCCACGAAAGTTCCCATGGAGCTGCTCATTTTATTTGTTGCAATTGCAGTATGTACCGGCAGTCCCGCAATCATATATGCCGGAAGTGAGATCAGTCCGCCTCCTCCGGCAATCGAATCCACAAATCCTGCCAGAAATACAAAAAAACATACTACCAGATAAACTAAAACCACATTTTCTCCCACGTTCCCTGTCCTTAATTTCCTTTTGTATTTTTATTATTTTTTCATCGCAATCAATGTCGGGCGAAGAATCTGTACGTATTCTTCATACATTACTTCTCGCAGAAAATCTACATATTCCCAGAAAGTCAGCTCACCGTCCGGTGTAAGGATTTCAAAATCTGTATCATACACATTTACAAACAATCCCGTCTCCTGAAGTCCGTTCCGAAGATAAAAAGCCTTTCTTTTTTTGCGTTCTTCAGCATTTTCTGCTTTTTCATCCTGTGTTTCTATTTCAAAAATATATTTATGATTTTTGAACTTTTTAAGTAATGCCTCCAGTCCCCTGCTTCCATATCCGTAATTTCTTTTCTCCGGTACAATTGCATAATAATCCAGAAGCGACCTATCCTGCTCCGCATCGATCAGATTGATTGCCAATCCTACGAATTCATCTTCGTCAACCATTGCAAGCATCTCCATCTTTCCATCTGCTACCAGGTTTTCCATTACCTGCAGGGGCTTTTTCTCCTGTTCCGGAAATGCTTTATCATACAGATCATAAAGCTGCCATTTATATTTTGCGCCTTCATCGGCAATGTTTACAAGTTTCATTTTTCTCTCCTGCTTAATTATTGATCATATCCGGCCATGACAGAATTTCTCCAGCAATCTTTTCTTCATAATCGCCCTCAATATCCTCACTTCTGCCTGCCTCATAGATATTTGTCTCTGCACCCCAGACTCCATCGTGATATTCCCACACATGGAATTTCAGTCCGCGGAACATAAAATCCAGACTTCCGCATCCGTCTTCTTCGGTATATTCAAACCTGATATTTTTTTGATTCAATGCATCCTGTACTGTCTGCAATCTCATATTCATTCCCCCGTCTTGCATATTTATTAGTTATTGCTGTTCACAACAACACCTGTTTGTTACTGTTCACTCCGTTCACAGCAACTTGGTCAAAATCCATTCCAAAACACCTCGCGGAATACTGCCTGTATTCACAGCAACACCTGTTTTTCTAGTATAACACATCTTCGGCGGTTGTCTATTGTAAAAAACGCTTCGATGATTTATTATAGTAAATAGCGAAATAATGAGGAGTGTAACCTTATGACTACAAAAATGGTTTTTCATGGAAGTGACATAGAAAAAATATGTGACTACTATCATTTAAATAAAGAAGATATCGTTAAATTCGGGGCAAATGTCAATCCTCTTGGCCTCTCCGCCTCTGTAAAAAAAGAAATTGCAGAAAATGTCGATCTTTTTTCTTCTTATCCGGACAGAGATTATGTATCTCTCAGAAATACGATCTCAGAATACTGCAGGATTCCCGCTGAATTTATTTTACCGGGAAATGGTTCCAGTGAACTGATCTCACTTCTGATTCAGGAACGTGCGCCGAAACACACCCTGATTCTCGGACCGACATATTCCGAATATTCCAGAGAACTTTCTTTCTCCGGAAGCACACAGGAATATTATCATCTGCGAGAAGAACGAAATTTCACTCTCGATGTAGAGGATCTGTGCAAAACTCTGGAAAACGGTTATGATTTCCTGATTCTCTGCAATCCGAATAATCCGACTTCCTCTGCAATCATGGAGGAAGATCTCCGCAAACTGATCGCATTCTGTGCAGATAAAGATATTTTTGTCATGATCGATGAAACTTACGTAGAGTTCGCACCAGATGTCGAAGAAATAACTGCAATTCCTCTGACCAGAGAATTTACCAATCTTATGGTACTGCGTGGTGTTTCTAAATTTTATGCTGCACCGGGCATGCGTCTCGGTTACGGAATTACCGGAAATATGGAATTTCTTTCCAAAATGCGAGAAAAACAGACGCCATGGTCACTGAACAGTCTTGGTGCCTTTGCCGGAGAGCTGATGCTCCGTGACCACGACTACATTCAGGAAACGCGTGATCTGATCCTCGATGAGCGTGACCGCATGGAGCAGGAACTTCAAAATATCCCTACTTTTAAAGTTTATCCTGCCTATGCCAATTTCATCTTATTAAAAATCCGCCGGGACGGTCTGACTTCCGCCGATGTCTTTGAGGCCTGCATCAAAAAAGGCCTGATGATCCGCGACTGTTCTTCCTTCCAGTGCCTGGACGGCGAATTTGTCCGCTTCTGCATCATGATGCACGACGATAATACAAAACTCTTAAACGTACTGAAGCAGCTGTAATCCAGCTGCTTCAGACTGTAGACAAAGCCCTGCTTTTGCAGGGTTTTGCTATTGTTGGAACCGCTTTTCTGATATAATAAATATCA
>NZ_JBDPGY010000028.1:0-39404 GCF_039841815.1 Ruminococcus sp. 1001136sp1
CTTACCCCTACTCTGTTGCGGGAGTTTGTAGAGAAAATCGTTGTGCATGAGTGCAGCTATGACGAGAACAAGACCCGTAGGCAGGACATTGAGATTTATTATTCTTTTGTTGGCAAGGTGGACTTGCCCGAATAACCGCCCGACCTATCCGACATACCTCATGTGCCGGATAGGAACGGCAAAATTTTTTACACTTCTATTACTTCTTTATCACACATCAGTAAAGAGCCAGGGCATCAAACAGCTGATGGCTGGTGCCGGAATCATGCTGCTGGGAACTACCCTGATTCCACAGCTGGCAACATTGTTCTCTTAAGAGGAGTAGTAGATGAACACCATCATTGAGAGAATTACGGAAGCGATAAAGGATATCCTGATCGGGCTTATCAAGTCAAGTTTGGATAACATGTTCACGTCTGTCAATGAGCAGGTGGGAACCATAGCCGGGCAGGTGGGACAGACACCGCAGGGATGGAATGCAGGGATTTTTAATCTGATTCAGAATTTATCCCAAACAGTGATTGTCCCCATTGCGGGACTGATCATCACCTTTGTCCTGTGCTATGAATTGATCACGATGGTAACACAGAAAAACAATTTCCATGAATTTGAGACTTACAATATTTTCCTCTGGATCTTCAAAGCGTATGTAGCTATTTATCTGGTGACAAATACGTTCAATATCACGATGGCGGTCTTTGACGTTGGCCAGCATGTGGTCAACAATGCCGCCGGAGTAATTTCCGGAAACACAGCAGTGGACGCATCGGAAGCAATCACAAGGATTGTGGATGCACTGGAAGATATGGAACTGGGGGATTTGTTCCTGCTATCCATGGAAACGATGTTGATCAGTGTTACCATGCACATTCTGTCAATTATCATTACGGTAATCTTGTACGGCAGGATGATAGAAATTTACCTTTATACTTCCATAGCACCAATTCCGTTTGCCACTATGACGAATAAGGAATGGGGCAATATCGGAAACAACTATTTAAAAGGCTTGTTCGCACTGGCATTTCAGGGATTCTTCATGATGGTCTGTGTGGGAATTTATGCAGTTTTAGTAAATGCAATGACCATATCCAGTGACCTTCATGCAGCAATGTTTTCAGTAGCGGCTTATACCGTGATTCTTGCATTTTCATTATTCAAGACCGGAAGCCTTAGCAAATCAATATTCAATGCCCACTAACGGGCAGGAAAGGAGCGCATACCATGGCGTATGTACCAGTACCAAAAGACCTTACCAAGGTCAAAACAAAAGTAGCGTTAAATCTGACAAAGCGGCAGTTGATTTTCTTTTCACTTGCCGCAGTTGTGGGAATTCCGTTTTATCTGTTCATGAGAAAACCAATCGGTTCCAGTATCGCTGCCATTCTGATGGTAACGATCATGCTTCCGTTTTTCTTCATGGCGATGTATGAAAAAGACGGGCTTCCCTTTGAAAAAGTGGTGGCAAATATCATTCGACAGAAGTTTATATGTCCAGCGGTAAGACCGTATAAGACAGAAAATTTTTATCAGGAGATTTCCACCTTTGTAAAAAAGGAGGGTGTGCCGGATGGCAAAAAAGACAAAGCAGGAGGCTCAGCAGGAGCGTCTGTCCCTGGCGGAAAAAAGAAACCGTCAGGAAAGAAGAAACAAAAAAAGCAGAAAAGAAAGAGAACAGGAAAAGAGTAGGAAGAAGCAGGAACGGGACCGTAGGAAACAGAAGAATATTCCTACAACTGCACAGCAGAGCATTCCGTATATTCGGATGCTGCAGGATGGTATCTGCCAGGTGACAAAGACCTTTTTTTCTAAGACGATTCAGTTTTATGACATCAATTATCAGCTGGCTTTAAATGAGGATAAGACCACGATATTTGAGAATTATTGTGATTTCTTAAATTACTTTGATTCTTCCATCAGTGTGCAGCTGTCTTTTATCAATCAGCAGGTGGATGTGGCAGAATTTGAGAAAAGCATTGATATTCCGGATCAGAACGATGACTTCAATGCCATTCGTGAAGAGTACCGTACTATGCTGAAAAATCAGCTTTCCAAAGGAAATAATGGTCTGGTAAAGACAAAGTATATCACTTTTGGAATCGAAGCAGAAAGCCTTAAGGTGGCAAGACCAAGGCTTGAAAGAATCGAAACAGATATCTTAAATAACTTTAAGGTTCTGGGAGCACAGGCACATTCCTTGAATGGTCTGGAAAGACTGGAGATTATGTATCATGTGTTCAACCAGGATCGGATCGAACCATTTAAGTTCCAGTATAAGATGTTGCCGGAAACAGGGTTAAAGACCAAAGATTTTATTGCACCGACTTCCTTTAACTTTTCAAAGAATCAGACATTTTTGATGGGAAGGACGCTGGGAAGTGTGAGTTACCTGCAGATTCTTGCACCGGAGCTTACAGACCGGATGCTTGCAGATTTCCTGGATGTAGATGACAGCATCAATGTCAACATTCATATCCAGTCCATTGACCAGAGTTCTGCGATCAAGATGATCAAGAGCAAGATTTCAGATTTGGATAAGATGAAGATTGAAGAGCAGAAGCGGGCGGTACGTTCCGGGTATGACATGGATGTGCTTCCATCGGATCTTGTGACCTACGGGGAAGAAGCAAAGAATCTGCTGGAAGATTTACAGTCCAGAAATGAGCGTATGTTTCTTGTGACAGTGTTGGTGATGAATACCGCAAAGAAGCGTCAGAAGCTGGATAACAATATCTTCCAGGTACAGGGTATCGCACAAAAATACAACTGTTCCTTAAAACAGCTGGACTATCAGCAGGAAGCAGCATTGATGTCCTGTATTCCACTGGGAGTCAATCGAATTGAGATTCAGAGAGGGCTTACCACATCGGCAACAGCGATCTTTGTGCCATTTACGACACAGGAACTGTTCCAGGAAGGGGAAGCTCTTTATTATGGATTGAATGCATTATCCAACAACATGATTATGGTTGACCGGAAGCGTCTGAAGAACCCGAATGGACTGATTCTTGGTACACCTGGTTCCGGTAAATCCTTCTCAGCAAAAAGAGAAATTACGAACTGTTTCCTGATTACGGAGGACGATATTATTATTTGTGATCCAGAAGCCGAGTATTATCCACTGGTGCAGGCACTGCACGGACAGGTCATCCGGATTTCACCGGTATCAGACCAGTATATCAATCCGATGGATCTGAACCTGAATTATTCAGAGGAAGATAATCCGCTGTCCTTAAAGGCAGATTTTATTCTGTCCCTGTGTGAACTGATTGTCGGTGGAAAGAATGGACTGGAACCGGTAGAAAAGACGATCATTGACCGTTGTGTGCGGCTGGTCTATCAGGAATATCTCGCTGATCCGGTGCCAGAGAAGATGCCGATACTGGAGGATTTATATAATCTGTTGCGGAAACAGGAAGAGCCGGAAGCACAGCGTCTGGCAACTTCATTGGAGATTTACGTTACAGGTTCCCTAAATGTATTTAATCATCGCACAAATGTGGACATCAACAACCGTATCGTATGTTTTGATATCAAGGAGCTTGGAAAACAGCTGAAGAAGATCGGGATGCTGATTGTGCAGGACCAGGTATGGAACCGAGTGACGATCAACCGTTCCGCTCATAAATCCACCCGTTACTATGTGGATGAATTCCATCTTCTCTTAAAAGAAGAACAGACAGCAGCCTACAGCGTGGAAATCTGGAAGCGATTCCGTAAATGGGGCGGTATTCCGACAGGAATTACCCAGAACATTAAGGATCTTTTAGCTTCCAGGGAAATCGAGAATATTTTTGAAAACTCTGATTTTATCTATATGCTCAACCAGGCATCCGGTGACAGGCAGATTCTGGCTAAACAGTTGAATATTTCACCAACCCAGCTGTCTTATGTAACCAACAGTAATGAGGGTGAAGGACTTCTGTTCTATGGAAATGTGATTATTCCGTTTGTAGACAGATTCCCGAAGAATTCCCTTTATAAGATTATGACAACCCGCCCGGAGGAAACAGCCGAAGCAGGGTAATACAGGAGGAGTAAAACAATGTTACAGGTAATTTCATATGGATTGACATTTTGTGGCGGTGCTGTATTTGGCATCGCTATTCTCTGTTTATTACAGGCAGGGAAAGGGTATCCGAAGAAGGAGGAGTAATCAGTGGCAGAACAGAGAATGAAAGTCAGGGATAAGAAAGTCCAGAAAATGACCAAGGATGGTCTGGTGGAAGAAAACCTGACGGATAAATCTTCTGTTCGTGTCAGTAACCGTGCCAGTGATGTGCAGATGGGAGGAAAACAGGGGGAAAAAGAAGTAAGCCTTGTGGATAAGTCTTCCCGCCAGTCTGAACGGAGTGGGAAAAATATTCGTCCCTCTGTGCAAAAATCCAGAGATGCACCGGAACTGATACGGGCAGAGAAGCAAAGTGAGGATCTTGGACAGAGTAGAAAACAGCAAAATAGAAAAAGAATCCGTGCTGAAGTCGGAAAAGAATCCAGACTTGCAGAAAAATCCGAAGCCGGACAGTCAGGGAGACTGAAAGAAAAACGTGCGGATCTATCAGAAAACAGAGGAGACAGCCGGAGAAATCAGACCGGTGGTAGCAAAAAGCCAAAACAAAAACAGCGTTTGAAGTTTGCTTATGAGGAAACTGGTGCTTCTGTGAAAAATGATAAAGATATGGAGAAATTGAACCAGATGGATACGGATGGAGTCAATTTCCGACATCAGAAACAGAAGGAAAAAGCCAAAAAGTTTTCTTATGAGGAAGCAAAAAAGAAGAAGGAAGCAAAGCAGCATTCCAAGAAGGCACAGGTCTATCAGGCAAATGATGGAGAAGCTCCTGGAAAGAAGAAATCCCGCTTGAAGTTTGGCGAAGGGGAATCTGTGAAAACAGAAAAAACTTCTGTTGTCAAGAAAGCAGGAAGTGCAGCTTCCGCAGCATTGCACCGTGAGATCAGCAAAAATGAAGACGATAATGCGGCGGTAGAAGGTGCCCATAAGTTAGAAGAAAGCGGCGAAGGTGTTTACCGGCTGGAACAGAGAAGTGCCAGACGCAGGAAACAGAGGGCATTCAGAAAAAGAAGCAGACTTGAAAGACAGGAAGAGAAACAGACACAGGCGGCAGCCCGTCAGGAACAGAAGAAACTGAAAAAACAGATTCAGAAGCAACAGATCAAACGGGATTATGCCAAAGCGAAGCGAAGTGAACAGACAGTAGGAACAGCTACAAAAGGTACGATTGATTATATCAAGAAGATTGGCGGCAAAGTCACCAACTTTTTTAAAGAAAACCGGAAGGTGTATATCAGTGTAGCAGTTCTGATCGGATTGATGTTTCTGATCATAACGAATGTCACGTCATGCTCTGCAGTGTTTTTACAAAATGTGATCACTTACACCGGAACCAGTTATCTGTCATCGGATCAGGCAATCCGGGAAGCGGAACTGTATTACACACAGCTGGAAGCTAATCTGCAGGAGCGGATCAACAATATGGAATCTGAAGAACCAGGACATGAGGAATACCGATATAACATCGGACCTATTGAGCATGATCCGTTTATCCTGATTAGTTATCTGTCTGCAAAGTATGAAGAATTTACTTTTGAACAGGTCAAGCCGGAGCTGGACGCCTTGTTTGCAGAGCAATATCATTTAACTACTGAAGCAGTCAATGAGACTGTAACGGAGACAGCAACAGTAAGAGTTGGAGAATCTTTGGGACAGGTTGTGACCAGTGGATATTGTAACTGTCCAATCTGTTGTGGTATTTGGAGCGGAGGACCGACTGCCAGTGGAGCATATCCAACTGCCAATCATACCTTAGCGGTAGATGCTTCCAATCCGTTTGTTCCAATGGGAACAAAGGTAGTTATGAATGGTGTCGAATATACCGTAGAAGATACCGGAGCTTTCGCAAGATACGGTGTACAATTTGATGTCTATTATGACAGTCATGCGGCAGCATCTGCACATGGACATCAGACCTGGGAATGTTATCTTGCAGATGATAACGGAAGCAATGAAGTCGAAGTGACCAGAATCAGAGATGTGGACACGCTGAATGTAACATTGACCAGTGGAAACCTGATGTCAATCTGTCAGGACAGGTTGGGATTTTTCCAGAAAGAACTGTTCAGTGCCTACAACGATACCAAAGGCAACCTGCAGATGTTTGCAACACCGGTTGATTTTAACTGGTATTCCAGTGTGACCAGCTATTATGGATATCGGATTCATCCAATATCAGGAGCAAATCAGTTACACAATGGTATGGATATCGGAGCACCGGAAGGGACAAAAGTAATGGCAGGGCTGACCGGAACGGTTACAACTTCTGCTTATAACGACAGCTATGGCAATTATGTTGTAATCAAGGACAGTAAAGGCTATGAACTGCGGTATGCACATTTAAGCAGCCGGAGTGTATCTGCAGGTGCATCCGTCACGAAAGGTGATGAGATCGGTCTTGTAGGAAATACCGGAAATTCTACAGGAAGCCATCTTCACATTGAACTTTTGAAAAATGGAGAGCGGTTAAACCCGATCTTTTATCTGGAAACAGGAGAAGGGACAGGCTTTGGTGGTAATGAATATACCAGTGAAGCAGCGCAACGTTTACTGGAAGAGGCTGCAAAATATCTTGGAACACCGTATGTGTGGGGCGGATATTCCCCAAGTGGATTCGATTGTTCCGGATTTGTCAGCTACTGTCTGGTTCATTCCGGGGTAAGAAATACGGGAAGGCTGACTGCACAGGGACTGTACAACATTTGTACGCCAGTATCCCAGTCAGAAGCACAGCCAGGAGATCTGATCTTCTTTACCGGAACCTACGATGCAGGAGAACCAGTAACGCATATTGGAATCTATGTGGGCAATGGTCAGATGATCCATTGTGGGCATCCGGTTCAGTACACGTCCATCAACTCTCCATACTGGCAGAGCCATTTCTATGGATTCGGGCGATGGTAAGGAAAAGGGCGGTATAACAGCCGCCCGGAAAGGAGAAGAGATGAAAAGTCTTGAAAAAGCAACGGCAGATTATGAGAAAGCCAAGGAAAAAATGGAAGCATCTAAAGCCAGATATGAAGCAGATTTAAAGCGGTTCAAGGCTGCGGAGATTGCAAAAACAGAAGCAGAAAATCTGGAAATTGTAAGAATTATCCGTGCAATGGATATGAGTATTCCGAAATTGGAAGCTTTTAAAAAGAAAATGAAAAATGAGTTGCCCGGCAGGGTAGAAATACAGAAGGAGGAAATAAAAGCCGATGATGAATCTGGAAAAAATGAAACAGAAGAAGAGAACAAATACTAAAAGCAGGGTAAAAAAGAGTCTGCTTGCAGCAACGACATTTCTTTGCCTGACAACACCTTTGCTCCAGACACAGACTGCTTATGCAGCTGAGAATACCACGCCTGCAATCACGATTGAGAAACCGGATGGCTGGAAACAGGGAGAAACAACCATTGCTGTTACGGTAGATGCCAGCCATATGCCGGAAGGTTTCTCAATAGCAAAGATTGAAGCAAAAGCAGGAAAAGATGGAAGCTGGCAGGATGTAACTGGAAGCGGAAGTATCACGATCACAGGAAATCAGACAGTGTATGTGCGTGTGACAGATGGTGATGGAAAGGTGTATGAGCAGAATCGTTCTATTAAGTGTTATGACACGGAAAAGCCGACACTCTCTGCTTCCCTGACAGATGGTGTGCTGACGATTCAGGGGAATGATACAGTATCCGGGATTACTGCAGTAACAGTTAATGGCACCACTTATACAGATCTGAAGGATGGAATGCTGAGAGTGCAACTGACACAGAAAGATTTTACTACAAAACAGATTGAGATTACGGTAACAGACGGTGCCGGAAATACTTCTGAAAAGTATGTGTTGCAGAATCCTTATTATGAATGGGCAAAGAAGCAGGCAGAGAAACAGAAAACTTCCAGTGACAGCAATGGTGCAATGGCAACTACGACCAGTGCAGATGCAACGGGAACTGAAAAAACAACGACTTCTCCGCTTCCGCAGGATGCACAAGCTTCTGAGCCAACAGATGCAAAAGGAACTGTGGATGATCGGACAGTGACAGGTATTGAGGAACAGCTTAATAAAGAAGGCGAGACAGCAGATTCTGTTACTAAAACAGCTACGGAAGGCACAAAAGAGTTTTATACCATTTCAACTAAGAGTGGTAAGATTTTTTATCTGATCATCGACAATTCAAAATCTCAGGATAATGTGTATTTCCTTACAGAAGTCAGCGAGAAAGATCTGATGAACTTCACACTTTCTGATTCCGTGACACTTCCGGAAGTAGATACTGTTTATGCAGAACCAGAGAAACAGGCTGAAGAAGAAAAGCCGGAAACAACTGAGACAGCTGAGAAAGATAAGGTAGAGGATGAAATCCAGATGCCAGAAGATAAAAGTCCATTTGGAACGTATCTTCTGATTGCACTGGTTGCAGTAGGAGCTGCGGCAGGAGGATATTACTTCAAAGTCTATAAACCAAAGCATGAATATGATGACGAGGATGAGATGGAAGAGGATGAAGATGAATCCGAAGATTCAGAATCTGAAAAGCGGGAAGTAGACGATGCAGATGAGCAGGAAGAAAGTATAGAACCAGAAATCCTGAGAGACGAGGATTTTGATGATGCTGTGCTGGAAGATGAAGAAGAGGAGCAGGAGTAAATGAAGTTAGTGATTGCAGAAAAGCCATCGGTTGCGATGGCACTGGCTTCCGTGATTGGAGCCAGAACAAGAAAAGATGGCTACGTGGAAGGAAACGGTTATCTCGTTTCCTGGTGCGTAGGACATCTGGTTGGATTATGTGATGCATCAGAATACGATGAAAAATATAAAAAATGGAGATATGAAGATCTGCCGATTGTGCCGGAATGTTGGAAACACAGGGTATTGGAAGGCACGAAAAAGCAGTTTGGAATCTTGAAAAAACTGATGCGAGATTCCAAAGTAGATGAAGTAATCTGTGCTACAGATCTGGCGAGTGCTTCTGGATGAAGAGTTTAAGGCAAAACTGAAAATCGTGAAAAAAGACGATGAAACAAAGAAATCCGTCCTGATTGCAGGAACAGAATTTAAAGTGTACGACCTGGACAACAAGAAGTATGTGGAACAGGTAACAACTTACCCAGTGACAACAACCCATAAGTCCTATTTTACGGACAGCCAGGGATATCTGATCATGCCGAAGAATCTGAAGATCGGACATTACCGCATTGAGGAAGTCAACGCACCGGAAGGGTACACAATCAACAAGAACTATGTAGAGATTGCGGTGGATGCAAACACAGCATACCAGATGGATTCTGAGAGCGGAGATGCCATTATTACGGTAGATTACGAGAACCATCCGGTAAAAGGAAAGCTGACGATCTATAAAAAAGGTGAAATGCTGACCGGATTCAAAAAGGATTTTGTTTATGAAGAAAGATACCTTAAGGGTGCGGAATTTAATGTCTATGCAGCTGAAAATATCTATACACCGGATTATCAGAAAGATGAAAACGGAAACAGACAGCTGATCTATGCAAAAGATGCACTGGTAACAACGGTAACGACTGGAGAAGACGGAAAAGCAGTTGCAGAGAATCTGCCGCTTGGTTCTTACTATGTGGTAGAAAAGACTGCACCGGAAGGATTCGTACTGAACCATGACAGATCAGAAGTCGCATTTGTCTATGCCAATCAGGATACACCTGTGATCGAACAGGAAGTGACTGTTGGCGATGACCGACAGAAAGTTGCAATCCAGGTAGAAAAACAGGATGCAGAAAATGGTGCAACCGTAGCAGGAGCTGTCTTTGGTATCTATAACAAAGCGGATATCAAGGCAGATGGAAAAGCAATCGTGAAAGCAGACACACTCTTACAGGAAATGACTTCTGATAATGATGGTCTTGCGGCATGTACGCTGGATCTGCCACTTGGACAGTATTATGTGAAGGAGTTAAAGGCACCGGCGGGATTTGTATCCTCTGATGAAGTTCTGAATCTGGATGCTTCTTACCAGGGACAGGATGTGAAGACAGTAAAACTGAAAACTGTGAAAAAGAACCAGCCGACAACAGTAGAAATCACGAAATCTGATGTAACAACAGGTGTGGAGCTGGATGGGGCAAAACTCACCGTTCTTGATAAAGAAGGAAATGTTGTGGATCAGTGGACGTCTGTAAAAGATCAGCCACATGTGATCAAACGCCTGACAGTTGGAGAGGAATACACTCTTCGTGAGGAAATGGCACCTTATGGATATCTGAAAGCAACGGATGTGAAGTTCACTCTGGAAGATACCGCCGAGATTCAGAAAGTAGAGATGAAAGATGAAGTACCGACAGGACTTCTGATCATCAACAAAAATGGAGAGTTTTTGGATAAGGTAACACTTTTGGATCATGTAAAAGGTACCGTGGAGCATCTTTTTGAGTATGTAACCGGAAGCCTTACAGATGTGACGTTCGATGTATTTGCTGCGGAAGATATCAAAGCGGCAGATGGTGTCAGTGAAGATTATTTCAAAGCAGATGAAAAAGTGGGAACCATTACTACAGATTCCAATGGTATTGCACAGATGGGAGATCTCCCGGCTGGAAAATACTATGTGAAGGAAGTAAAAACAGCCCATGGTTATGTGCTGGACAAAGAGCCGAGATATGTTGATCTTTCTTACCGTGATCAGGACACACCAGTCATCACTTATGATGAGAAATGGCAGAATGCCCGTCAGAAAGTAAAGATTACGGTTCTGAAGAAAGAAAAGGATACAGAACGTGTCCTTGCAGGTGGTGTCTTCGGTCTTTATACCAGTGAAAATATCAAAAATGCAAAGGGCGAGGTACTTCTTGAGAAAGACAGTCTGATTGAGCAGCGGGTAACGGATGAAAAAGGACAGATCACTTTTACGGCAGATCTTCCGGTAGACGGAAAATACTATGTGAAAGAGATCTTTGCACCGGACGGATTTGTTACAACAGATGAAGTACAGGAATTTACCTTTGAATATGCTGGAGAAGACCAGGCAGAAGTAAGCTACGACTTTACTTTTGAAAATCAGCCAACCACAGTAGAGCTGACCAAAACAGACCTGACAACAGGCAAAGAACTTCCAGGTGCACACCTGAAAGTAACGGATTCAGATGGCAATACAGTAGATGAATGGACTTCTACGGAAGAATCCCATGTGATCAAAGAACTGGTTGTTGGTAAGGAATACACCATGACAGAGACAAAACCGGCAGATGGATATGTCACTGCAGAAAGTATTACTTTCACAGTAGAGAATACAGCAGAGGTTCAGAAGCATGAGATGAAAGATGATGTGACAAAAGTGCAGATCAGTAAGACGGATATCACAGGAGAAACTGAGATTCCGGGTGCGAAACTGACAATTCTCGATAAGGATGATCAGGTAGTAGAGAGCTGGATTTCCACAGAGGAAGCACACTATATTGAAAAACTGCCAATCGGTAAATACACCTTACGTGAAGAGCAGGCACCGAAAGGATATCTTCTGACAGCCGATGTGACATTTGAGGTGAAAGATACCGGAGAAATCCAGAAAGTGGCTATGAAAGATGATACTGCCAAGGGAAAAGTGATTCTCAATAAGACAGATAAATCGTCAGGAGAACCACTGAAAGGGGTAGAATTTGAACTCCGTGACAGCAAAGGAAAAGTTCTGGAAACTTTAAAGACAGATGCTGCCGGTCATGCAGAAAGTAAGCTGTATGAGATTGCCACATTTAAGAACGGCAAATATGATACAGCGATCAAGTATTATCTGGTGGAAACAAAGACACTGGATGGATACACACTGGATCAAACCAAGCATGAAGTGACATTTGCTTATGCAGATGACAGTACACCGGTTGTAGAAGTTACCTTTAATCTGACAAATGAGAAGCCGGAAGTTCCAGAAACACCGAACACACCGGATACACCACAGTCCCATGAAGAGACGAAGGTATCAAACGCACCAAAAACAGGTGACAGCACAAATATCTGGCTGCCGATCCTGCTTCTGATAATCTCCACAGGAGGTATGGCAGGACTTTATATCAGCAGAAAAAGGAAAAACAAATAAGGAAACTAAAACCAACGGTTATGATTGGGAGCCTCTATGTGAGGCTCCCTTTTTCATACAAAAAATCACAGAAAGGAACAGAAAACTATGATGAAAGCAATGGAAAAAAGACAGGAAGCACGAAAAAACCAGGAGAAAACAGTAAAGAGAATGATGGCTTATCAGAAGAAAGCTGAGCAGATGGTCAACAGAAAAAGAATGAACCATCACATGATCAGAAAGGGGTAAAAGCGTATGATGAACAGAAAAGAATTTTATGAATATGTCAAAGACAATGTAAAGGAGTATCTGCCAGAGTCTTACAGGGACGCAGAAATTAAACTTCAGGAAGTAGAAAAAAACAATGGACTGAAGCTTACTGGCATTACAATTCCAAATGGGAATCAGAGAATCGTACCGACAGTCTATCTGGATTCCCTCTACCAGGAATATATCAATGGGAAAGATGTAGATTCTTGTGTTGGGGATGTAGCTGATATGCGTATTGAAGCACAGGGTAAAGCAGAATTTTTTGATATGGGAGTTCCGGATATTCTTGATTATGAAAAGATGAAGGACAAATTACAGATGAGAATTTGTGACAAAGAATGGAATACCGATCGTTTGGCAGACAAAGTAGTCACAGAACACGGAGATTTTGCAGCTTATTATGCAGTAAATCTGGAGGAAAATGGAGAGGGAATCAGCAGTATTCCAGTAACTGTTTCTCTGATGAACGAATGGGGAGTATCTGTCGAACAGATTCAGGCAGATGCGATGATGGCAGATAAGAACAGAGGCGTGCAACTGGTGGATATGACACAGATTATCGAATCTATGATTTTTGGAGGAACACCGAAGAATCTTTTGAATGAAAAACTGGATATGGAAACTGTGGAGAATCCAATGTTCTGCCTTACCAATGAATCTAAGATGAATGGAGCTTCCCTGTTACTGCAGGAAGATATTCGAAAACAGATTGGGGAATGCCTGGGAAGTGATTACTTTGTCATCCCATCTTCCGTTCATGAAGTGCTGATTCTCCCGGATAACGGTATTTTACAGGTTCCAGAATTAAATGCGATGGTACAGGAAGTCAATGAGACACAAGTGGAAAGACAGGAACAGCTTTCTGATAAGGTTCAGTTCTGTGACAAAAAGACCGCAGTATTGGAAAATGCTGAGCGCAGGGAAGCACGTCTGGAGAAAGAAAAAGTAGCCGAAAAAGCGGAAGTAAAAGGTGGAATCCATGGAAGATTGGAGAAAGCTAAGGCAGAAATCAAGGCAAAAGGGACGGATACAATCCCAAAGAGTAAGGCGAGAGATCTTGCTACAGCATTATAAAGTGAAAAGAAAACGATGGCTTATGGGGACTGTGCAGAGCAGTCCCCAATTTTTTGAAGTTGGAGGAGAAAAGAATATGGATTGGTGTTTATATGGTGAAGACAAAAGGAGGGAAATTGATAGAGATTTAAAACCGGAATATCTTTTGGATGATTTACGGAGATATCAGGATGTATTTGGCGAAGAGTTTGGTGTGAAAGAACTTCTTATGCTGGAGGATATCAGGGTAAAGGCTATGATTGCCGGAGCACTTGCAGATATGCCGGAATTTCTTGTTGATCAGATTGGAAAAGCAAATAATAGCAGTAGCTTTCCTTCCGTGACAAGGGCAATGGAACGGATTGCCGATGTTGTAGAAGAAAAGTGGGAAGAAGAAAGGGAGTAACAGATGGCAAATAAATTATATGCAATGGAGCAGCTGACGGAGGAAGTGGCAAAGGACGTTTCCGCTAATCCGCAGGAGTGGATACGTTTTCTAAATACTGCATCCAGGCTGTACCGGTACACTTTTCCGGAACAGCTCTTGATCTATGCACAGCGTCCGGGAGCAACAGCGGTGGCTTCCATGGAAATCTGGAACCAGAAGATGTACCGATGGATTAAAAAGGGTTCCAAAGGAATTGCCCTGATAGATAACACATCCGGACCAAAAACGAAGTTACGATATGTTTTTGATGTGCAGGATACTTATAAGGTAAAAAATCTTGGCAGAGATCCACAGTTATGGAACCTTAATCCGGAAGGAGAACAACTGGTGGCAGATTATCTGCAGGAACAGCTTGCACTGGAAACAACAGAGGGAGGCTTGCCAGAGGTTCTTCACCAGGCGGCAGAAGAAAGTGTGCAGGCCTGGCTACCGGATGCTTTCGATGAATTGCAAATGGATGTATCAGGTACTTTTCTGGAAGATTTGGACGAGCAGAATCAGAAAGTGGAGTTCCGGGAATTGATGACAAACAGTGTCTGGTATGTATTACTGAACCGATGTGGACTGGATGTACAGGAATATCTGGATGCAGAGGATTTTCGGCATATTACGGATTTTAACCAGTTAAAGGTTATGGGACATCTTGGAAGTTCTGTGAATGAGATCAGCAGACCGGTATTGATGCAGATTGGACGATATGTATTGGATGATCTGGAAAAAGATCTGAAAACGGTTGCAAAAGAAAAGAAAGTAGCTTATAATAAATTTAACACGTTAATTCGTGAAAGTGAAACAAAGAACACAGAAGATAGAGAAAAAAATAAGGAGGAAACAGAGCATGAGAGAGATCACTTACAGCCAGAACGGAGAGTATCAGATTCCAGATATCAGCCTGGAAGAGACAAGAGGAACAATCGGGAAGTACGGAATGATGAGGAAAGAGTATCTGAGAAATTACAAGGTAGCCAGGTTCAACATTCTGACACTGCAGAACCGTCTGGACAGTCATCTGATGGAGATCGACAGTCAGGCAAGACAGAGAGTAGACAACCTGATGAACGAACTTCTAGAGAAAGATCCGGCACCAGACAAGATGGCAGACACAATGGCATGGACCAGACACATGAACCAGATCAAAGCACAGGCAGAGGAACTGGTGATCCAGGAGATTATTTACAGTTAAGCCTGTTCCCAACAGAAGAGGAACAGTTTGGAGAAATAAGGAAAGCGGCAGCTGCATTAGAACAGCCGGCCGCTTTTCTTATTTCCGATGAAGTAGTCGATCATATCCTTCGCACAGGTAGTGGGCAGAAAAATACACTGTTTCATATTACTGCAAGATTGATCGAAGGTCTGGACAATGAAGAAATGCAAAGCTTCCTGAAAGATGAATATGGCACCGGAGGAAAAGGATTTACCATAGATAATCAGAAAATCAGTATCTGGTACGACAACGATGGTATCCGTATCCGGCGAGGTGACTCTGCAAGAAGAAACTTTGACCGTATCGTTACGTGGGAAGAAGCTGCTGACAGGATCCGGGATATGTATGAGGAGGGAAATTACGTTGATAATCTTATCTCCAATAATGCTATCGAGCAGGAACAGAAAGAAATGACAGATCTTCTGGCACTTCATTTCCGAGATACAAATAGAAATACGGAAGAATACCGGTCTTATACGGATTGGCAGGATACCATTCGGAACGCTTGGACAGATCCAGAAGGAAAAAAAGAAATCTATCAGCAGTTTGAATGGTTACAAGCGGATATGAATGAAAATCCGAGTAATTATCATCGTTGGGAAATTCAGCACAATCCAGTATATTCTCAGCGTTTTCGTGACCTTCAGAGAGATTTCTCCTGGGTGGATCAACAATTTAAAGTAGAACGTCTAGGGCTTTCCTTTATCACACAGGATGAAATTGATGCAGTGTTAAGAAGAGGTGGCATTACTGCCGGAGGACGTAACCGGATTTACGAATATTTCATGGAACATTATGATATGAAAGATGCAGCTGAGTTCCTGAAAAATGAATATGGAACAGGTGGTTCTTCACCCGGAATACCAGGAGCAGGTGCTTCCGACGCATCACATGATGCAAAAGGATTAAAACTTGCAAAAGGAAAAATTGGCAATCCAGAAGTAGAAGTTCTATTAAAGTGGAATAAGGTTGCAGAACGTGTCCGCCAGTTAATCCGCACAGATGATTATTTGTCATCGGAGGAAATGGAAAAGTACGAAGAGCGACAGGAAGCACAAAAACTGGCAGACTTGGAAGAAGCACAGCAGATGTTAGGAGAACAACAGGAGCAGGATACTTTAACCGCTGAAGATATAACTGATTTGCAATTAGTTGATTCAGAATATATGTCTGGTACCAGAACAACAATTCATGATTTTGATTGCAAAGTTAAGGGAGAAGAGAATCAACTTCAATACACATTAGAATATCATGATGATGGAGAAGGTTTCACGATTCATACGGAAAAAGATGATATTTGGAATCGAATGTCAACACAAGAATTGGAACGTCTGGATGTAAAACTTGGACAAGAAGTACTTTATTATCATTATCACAACAAAACAGTAAATGCGGATACCCTAGATAAATTACGGGAAATCAGGGAAGAAATAATGGAGGAAGAGTCCTCGTATTTCACTGCTATTTCTAATCGTGTGTGGACAGATTATGATAAAAAAGAAAAAGAATTATCTGGAGAAGTTGAGGTATCGGAAGAAAAAGAATCTTTGGAAGAGATTAACGGAATATCAGAACCGATTCCAGCAACGAACTTCCGCATCACAGATGATGAGCTTGGGCAGGGGACAGCAAAAGAAAAGTTCCGTGCCAATATCATGGCTATCCAGCTGTTAAAGAAATGTGAGGATGAGAACCGTAATGCGACACCAGAGGAACAGGAAATCTTATCCCGATACGTTGGCTGGGGAGGTCTTGCAGATGCATTTGATGAAACAAAAGCTGCATGGGAGACAGAATATCTGGAATTAAAGACGGTTCTTACACCAGAGGAATATGCGGCAGCCAGAGCTTCCACCTTAAATGCTCATTATACACAGCCGATTGTGATTGACAGTATGTATCAGGGGTTGGAGAATCTGGGATTTACAAAGGGAAATATCCTGGAGCCATCTATGGGAGTCGGGAACTTTTTTGGAATGCTTCCGGAGAATCTAAACCAGTCCAAACTTTATGGTGTGGAATTGGACAGCATCAGCGGCAGAATTGCAAAGCTGCTCTATCCTGATGCCAATATTCAGATCAAAGGTTTTGAGAAGACAGATTATCCCAATGATTTCTTTGACGTGACAATCGGAAATGTGCCATTTGGTGCATACAAGGTCAATGACCGTCAGTATGATCGCTTCAATTTCATGATTCATGATTACTTTCTTGCCAAAACGATAGATCAGTTACGTCCAGGTGGTGTGGCTGCTCTGATCACAACAAAGGGAACTATGGACAAGGCATCACCAGAAGTTCGAAAATATCTGGCAGAGAGGGCAGATCTGTTGGGAGCAATCCGACTGCCCAACACAGCTTTTAAGGCAAATGCAGGAACAGAAGTCAGTGCTGATATTTTGTTTTTCCAGAAGCGTGACAGCATGACAAAAGAGATGCCGGAGTGGGTGAATCTTGGAAGTGATACCAATGGAATTACAGTCAACCAGTATTTTGCAGACCATCCTGAAATGATTCTGGGTGAGATGAAAGAAGTATCGGGTCCATATGGTATGGAAACAACCTGTATGCCGATAGAAGGTGCTGACCTTGAACTCCAGCTTGCAGAAGCGGTCAAGAACATTCATGGAAGCATGGTATCGGCAGTAGATGTGGAAACAGAACTGGATGAGATGCCAGAGAGTATTCCGGCAGATCCGAATGTCAGAAATTACAGCTATACGGTGGTAGATGATCAGGTATATTACCGTGTCAACTCTTTGATGAATCAGGTGAAAATGCCTGCCGCCACTGCAGAACGTGTGAAAGGCATGGTTGCAATCCGTGATACTGTTCGTGAATTGATCGCCATGCAGATGGAGGAATTTGTAGCAGACGAAGAAATCCAGAAACAGCAGGAGAAACTGAATCAGGTATATGATACCTACACAGCAAAGTATGGAGTCATTGGAAGTAATGCTAACAAACGTGCATTTTCTGATGACTCTTCTTATTGTCTGCTGTGTTCACTGGAAGACTTGAATGAAGATGGAACGCTGAAACGAAAAGCGGACATGTTTACTAAGCGAACCATTAAAAAGGCGGTCGCTGTGACAAGCGTTGAGACAGCCACAGAAGCACTTGCATTGTCTCTTAACGAAAGGGCAAAGGTAGACCTTCCTTATATGGCAAAGCTGACTGGAAAGACCGAAGAGAAAATCACAGAAGAACTGGTTGGAGTTATCTTTAAGAATCCACTGACAGACCAGTGGGAAAGCGGAGATGAATATCTGTCCGGAAATGTCAGGGATAAATTAAATACTGCGAGAACCTTTGCAGAGAATCGTCCGGAATTTACACCGAATGTCCGTGCATTAGAGGCAGTTCAGCCGAGAAATCTGGAAGCGTCTGAGATTGAGGTGCGTGTTGGAGCTACATGGATTGAGCCTTCGGATTATCAGGCTTTTATGGTGGAACTGCTTCATACCCCGTGGTATCTTGCACAGAAGGAAATACAGGTAAAATACTCTGAGGTCAATGGTGAATGGCGTATTACTGGAAAAAATGCAGATAGTCCAAGGAATGCGTTTGCCTATGCAACGTATGGAACTGAGAGAGCAAATGCCTATAAGATTCTGGAAGATACCCTGAACCTGAAAGATGTCCGCATTTATGATAAGAGTGTCAATGAGAATGGTGATGAAATCCGTGTCCTCAATAAGAAAGAAACCATGCTGGCATCACAGAAGCAGGATGCCATGAAAGCAGCATTTAAGGATTGGATTTTTAAAGATCAGCAGAGGCGTGAAAGACTGGTAAAAGTTTACAATGAACGATTTAACAGTATCCGTCCCCGTGAATATGATGGCAGTCATTTGACTTTCCCAGGAATGAATCCGGAAATAGAGCTTCGCCCGCATCAGAAAAATGCTGTTGCACATCAGCTTTACGGAGAGAATGTGCTTCTGGCTCATGTAGTAGGAGCTGGGAAGACTTACGAGATGGTAGCGGCTGCAATGGAGAGCAAACGTCTGGGATTATCACAGAAGAATTTATTTGTCGTGCCGAATCATCTGACAGAGCAGTGGGGAGCAGAATTCCTGCAGTTATATCCGGGAGCCAATATCCTGGTAGCAACCAAGAAAGATTTTGAACCGGCGAACCGGAAAAAGTTCTGTGCCAGAATCGCTATGGGAAATTACGATGCTATTATTATTGGTCATTCCCAGTTTGAGCGTATACCAATCTCTGATGAGAGGCAGGAAGCTATGCTGCGGAAGCAGATTGATGATCTGGAAATGGCGATTCAGAGTGCAAGGTATGAACAGGATGGCGGACGTTATACCGTCAAACAGATTGAAAAAACCAGAAAGACACTGCAGACAAGGCTGGAAAAGCTGAATCAGAAAGAAAAAAAAGATCAGGTAGTTACGTTTGAAGAACTGGGAGTAGATCACTTGTATGTAGATGAAGCACACAGCTATAAAAATGCGTTTCTCTATACAAAAATGAGGAATGTAGCCGGGATTGCACAGAACGAAGCACAGAAGTCGGCAGATATGTTCAATAAATGTCAGTATCTGGATGAGATTACTGGAGGAAAAGGCATTACTTTTGCCACGGGCACACCAATCAGCAATAGTATGACGGAATTATATGTTATGCAGCGATATCTGCAGAACAGTAAATTACAAAATATGGGACTTGGACTGTTTGATTCCTGGGCTTCCACTTTTGGAGAAGTTGTCACGAGCATCGAACTTGCTCCCGAAGGAACAGGATATCGTGCAAAGTCCAGATTTGCACGGTTTTATAATATCCCGGAACTGATGAATATGTTCAAGGAGATTGCAGATATCAAGACTTCCGATCAGTTAAAGCTTCCTGTGCCGGAAGCAGAATATGAAACAGTGGTGCTGAAACCAACGGAACAGCAGAAAGAAATCGTAGAAAGCCTTGGAGAACGTGCGGAAGTTGTCAGAAATGGCGGAGTAGATGCCGCGGTTGATAATATGCTGAAAATCACCAATGATGGAAGAAAGTTAGCATTGGATCAGCGTTTAGTGAACGAATTATTGCCAGACAATCCGGAAAGCAAGATATCAGTCTGTGCAGAGAAAAGCTATGAAATCTGGAAAGACACAGCAGCACAGAAATCAGCACAATTGATTTTCTGTGATTTGAGTACACCGAAAGGCGATGGCAGTTTTAATGTCTACGACGACCTGAAACGGAAACTGATGGAAAAAGGAGTGCCGGAAAAAGAGATTGCTTTTATTCATGATGCAAATACAGAAGCAAAGAAGACGGAGCTGTTTGGAAAAGTGAAATCCGGACAGGTTCGTTTTTTGATTGGTTCTACAGCAAAGATGGGTGCAGGAACCAATGTGCAGGATCGTCTGATTGCGTTGCATCATCTGGATATTGGCTGGAAACCATCTGACTTGGAACAGAGGGAAGGACGTATTATCCGTCAGGGAAACCATAATAAAAAGGTTCATATCTTCCGGTATGTAACTGAATCCACATTTGACAGCTACATGTGGCAGTTGATTGAGAACAAGCAGAAATTCATTTCTCAGATTATGACCAGCAAAGCACCTGTGCGAAGCTGTGAAGATGTAGACGAAGCGGCACTTTCCTATGCAGAGGTCAAAGCTCTTGCAACCGGAAATCCGGCAGTAAAAGAGAAGATGGCATTGGATGTTGATGTGGCAAAATTAAAACTTTTAAAAGCCAACCACATGAATAACCAGTATCGACTGGAAGATGATATTGCAAGGAATTTTCCACAACAGATTGCAAAACTGACAGAGATCATTGACAGCTACAAGGCAGACATCGCTCATTTTTCTGAGTACAAAATCACAGATCCAGAGCAGTTTTCTATGGAAATCAGTGGCAAAGTGTTCACAGAAAAGAAAGAGGCAGGAGCGGCTCTTCTGGCGGTCTGCAAAGAAATTAAGTCTGTGGATGCAGCTATGGATATTGGAAGCTATCAGGGATTTAACATGAGAATCCAATTCGACAGTTGGAGCAAAGAGTTTATCCTGTCTGTAAAGCATGAATCGGTAGCTAAAGTTCGATTGGGAGCCGATGCTCTAGGAAATATCACTCGTATCAATAATCTTTTAGAAAGTTATCCGGAGAAACTGGCAGAAGCAGAACAACGGCTGGAAACGGTACAGGAGCAGATGACAAACGCCAAAGAGGAAGTCGGGAAGCCATTTCCAAAAGAAGAGGAACTGAACCAAAAACTGGAGCGACTGTCAGAGTTAAATGCACTTCTCAATATGGATGAACGGGAAGATACAGAAACAGAGCAGTCGGAATCAAAAGAGAAAGAAGAAAGACCGGCACGAGGTTCTATCCATGAGAAACTGCAGATTTATAAGGAAAAGAGTCAGCGGGAAAGTGAAACTGGCAAGGAAACCAGAAAACGGGACTTCGGTCTGGAATAAAGAGGAAAGATGGCATAATTTGGTAGAAGAAGGTTCTGTCGGTTATGCCATTTTTTAGAACACAGGAGGAATTTATATGGCAAGAAACAGGATAACGGGTAGAGAAACACAGAAAATGCAGGAATACACGCAGGGACAGATCAGTCAGGCAGAGCGTAGAGGCATAGAATTTCCAACAGATGTAAAAGAACAGCTTTTTGAATATGCGAATCTGATCGGTGAGGAAGAGAAAGTTAGGACTCTGGTAAGAAATCTAGCAGATGCAGTGATCCAGGCAGATGAAGAAGGGGTAGAGGATCTACTGGATGATGCAAGAATGGATATTCAGGATCTACCAGATCCAACCATAGGTAAGCTGGAATTACGTGATTATGGATATACAGCAGAAGACATGGTGCCGCTTAGAAAAGAAGCAGCTTTGGATTATCACAGAATGGGTTCTAAGATTTATTGCCTGGGCAGCGATGGCAGCAAGGGAGAGTATGCAAGTAAAGAAATGATACAGGCGCATGAAGGTCTGTTTGGCATGGAATCGCAGATGTGGGAACGGATAGAGGAGAATGACCTGGATTATGCCGATGAAGATTTTGGAGCATTTCAGGAGCCTATGAGTGTCATTGAGCAGGAAGAAGCACTGAAATTATACGATGCCGGAGCAGATATCTATCTGATCACTAATTTTTCATCACCAATGTATGTCACGGAACGCATGGAAATTGAACGAGGACCGGAGCATTATCAGATGTCTATGACAGAACTGGAGCGTTTCCGTAACCTGGAATGGGAAATGCAGAAATATCCGCAGATTCAGTCTTTGAAAGAGGCAAACCTGTTGTTAGGAACAAGGCGAACCTTTGGTATTTATCAGATCAAGGACGATTCACCGGGCGAAAACTATGCATTTATGAATATGCGCTTTATTGAAAGTCATGGTATGCAGATAAAAAAAGAAGATTATAAGCTGGTCTATGTTGGGGAATTATCGGGAAATATGTCACTGGATGATATTTTTGAAAGGTTCAACATTGATAGACCGGAAGATTTCCGTGGGCATTCCCTGTCTGTCAGTGATATCATAGTTCTGAATGACGGGGAAAAAGTAACCGCTCATTTTGTAGACAGTATCAGTTTTGAACAGCTGGATTCTTTCCTGAATCTGGAAGAACAGGTTCTTAGTGAACTGGCATATGAGGTAGGAGAACGTTACTTTGCTATTCAGAGAACAGAAGAAGGATATGATTATTCGTTTTACGATGAAGATTTTCGTCTGATGGATGGTGGCGTCTATGAAAATGATCAAATTTCTATTGAAGAAGCGGCAGAGGAACTTCTGGAAGACGAAGGCTGGACTGGAGAACGCATCCGTGGAGATTATGATCAGTTGATGGAAAAAGTAGAAGAAATGGATGAAGTTGTAATGGCAGAGATTCAGAAAAGCCAGGGCGAATATAAGCCTTTGGCAAAGGTGGAGGAACTGGAAGAGGCGAATTATAACATGATTGATAACGTCCTTAATAATATGCCACCGAAGAAAGAGCCTTATCTGGAATATTTCGCCACAGAATGTGATGAGTTCCATGATATGGGAGCTTATGAAAAAAGTACCGATGTTAATCAGATTGCTGCGGTCTATGAAAAATATAGGGAGAATCCTAAAACTGCGTATCTGGGATGCTCAATGGGAATTATTTATCGTGATCCGGAAGACAGTTACTATGATGAAGCCGAATTTGCGATCGTTAAAGGGAATACCGTATTCGGAAATCTGATGGATGATGTTCGATTTTATGGAGAACTTGCACTGGTACGGGAAGGGATCGAGAAAATTCATGAAGCATTGCCGGACTACAAGTATGTACCGATGAGGGATGTTCGAGAAGCAATGTATCCTGAGAAAATGACCACAGAACAGCTGGCAGAGGCACTGGATGAGATTGCAGAAGCTTTTGATCCGTATGAGTATCGAGATAATGTGGAGAGGGGAGAAAATACGGTGCAGGAAGTAATGCTGGATTTGAGAAGTGGAAATATTCATTCCTATATTTCATATCTGAAGGATATTGTAGACGAAGAATGCGATCTGTCTGTTCGTGCAGGAGTATTGATTGAAAGACTGAAAGCCTATGAACCTGAACTTCCAAAGGATATGGAACCAATGGTGTATGTAAACTATTGTGAAGAAAGTGATCTCATGAATCCAAGATGTCAGAAGCTGTCTGAGCTGGATGCAAAAACAGCAGAAATGGATAAAGAATGGTATGCAAAACGTGATCCGAAGACAGAGGAACCTACAAAAATTGCAAAGATATATGTGACTGTATATTATGCGGAAAAAGGTGAACAGATGCTGCATCATTTTAAGAAGTCAATGGATATTGGAAATGGACATGGCGGTATTGTGAGTCAGTTGAAGTATGATAATGAAATGAAGCTTACAGATGAGTATTGGATCAATTACCAGAAAGGCAAAGGAAGTGAAGAGTTCCAAAAGTATATGGAAGATCTGACAGACATGCAGAATCATGTGCTTCCGTATCTGCAGAGTTTTTGCAATCTGGAGGAAAAAGGTGTGAAGGAGAGACGAGAACAGCAGATAGCAGAAAGATATGAAGGAAGAGCAGATGAGAGGGTAACAAGTACCGAAGCGAATGAAGTTGTTAAGGATGTAGGAAAAACAGATAGAAAACCGGCACAGCAGAAGCAGGCGGTAGATGGAAAAGATAAGAAATTATCCATTCATGAACGGCTTGAGATCAATAAGAGGATTATTCAAGAAAAGCAGGGAAAAGATAAAACGGAGAGAGGAGTTGATTTGGGTGTAAGGACAGTGTAGAATAAGCAGAACGAGTCGGAGGTCATGGATGATAACGTGGCTTCCGGCTTTATTGCGTATTGTCGGAAGAATTATAAATGGTATAATGAATGTAAATGCGATAAAAGAATGTCGCCTGTTATGCGACTTCCAAATGAGAAAAGTGTGTTATTCTGAGATCAAACAAGAGGCTAATAGAGTCAGGAGGGTGACATTATGAGTAAAAAAGGATATAGCAGACCAGGATTCTTTGGATCCATAAACCATTATGATGCAAACGGAAAAAAGTAGGCGAGAGCAGACCAGGATTCTTTGGTGGTATGAACGACTATGATGCAAATGGAAAGAAAATCGGACATAGTTCGCCTTCCTTTTTTGGTGGTATGAATCATTATGACAATAACGGGCATAAAGTAGGTGAGAGTCGACCAGGATTCTTTGGCGGTTTAAACCATTATGATGACAAGGGGCATAAGCGGGGGCATAGCAATCCAGGAGTTTTAGGTGGATTCAATCATTACGGTTAAAACTGCACAGAGAGCAGCACAAGCGGCAAGGGCTGCGGCAAAAGCCGCCGTGGTTACGGTAAAGGCGATTGCCAAAGCGACCGCACTTGCCATTAAAGCGATTATTGCCGGAACGAAAGCCTTGATTGCCGCTATCGCCGCAGGCGGCTGGGTGGCGGTTTTGGTTATTATCGTGATTTGCCTGATTGGTATGATCCTCGGCTCAGTATTTGGCATTTTCTTCTCAGACGAAGATTCCGGCACTGGAATGAGTATGCAGACCGTTGTGCAGGAAATCAATACCGAATACGATACCAAGCTGCAAGAGGAAAAGAACTCGGTATCCTATGATGTTCTTGAAATGAGTGGCAGCAGAGCCGTTTGGAAAGAGGTGCTTGCCGTTTACTCTGTAAAAACGAATACGGATCAAGATAACCCCCAAGAGGTTGCCACAATGGACGATGGCAAAAAGCAACTCTTAAAAGACATCTTTTGGGAGATGAATCAAATATCTTCCCGAACAGAGAGCAAGACCGAAACAGTTATTACCGAAACCGATGACGGACACGGTAATATCGTGGAAACTGAAAGCACGGTCACACAAACCTATCTGTATATTACCGTCAGCCACAAGACTGCCGAGGAAATGGCGGCGCAATATGGTTTTAACGAAGAACAGAAAGGCTACCTCGCTGAACTGCTTGCAGATGAAAACAATTACCTTTGGTCACAGGTGCTTTACGGCATTACAGGCGGCGACGGACAGATCGTGACCGTTGCACTCTCTCTGGTTGGCAATGTGGGCGGTCAGCCGTATTGGTCGTGGTACGGTTTTAACTCCCGTGTAGAATGGTGTGCTTGCTTTGTATCTTGGTGTGCCAACGAGTGCGGCTATATCGACGCTGGAGTTATCCCAAAATATGCAGGCTGTGTCAACGGAGTACAATGGTTTAAGGATCGTGGACAATGGCTGGATGGCAGCGCCGAGCCTGCCCCCGGAATGATTATTTTCTTCGATTGGGCAGACGAAAGTGGTCAGGATGGATTATCCGACCATACGGGTATTGTTCAAAAGGTCGAAAACGGCAAGGTTTATACGGTCGAGGGCAACTCCGGCGACAGTTGCCGAGTCAATGAGTATTCTATCGGTTATTACGAGATTCTTGGCTACGGCGCACCTGCCTATTAAAATACACAAGCCGCCTGCATTTTGCAGGCGGTTGGATTACATATCAGAAAGATATTGTGCCGGTTTGAAAACTAAAAGTCTCAAAATACAGACTTAATAATTGCGATTTCACTCTCAAAGTGCTATAATACAAACTATATTTGGGTGGAGGTGCGGAAATGAAAGTACGGTACAACAAACTTTGGAAACTTCTGATTGACAAGGGAATGAAAAAGAGTCAATTACGAGAAGCGGTCGGGGCAAGCAAAAGTACATTTGCGAAACTCGGAAAAAATGAAAATGTTACCCTTCCCGTGCTGTTGAATATATGCGAATACTTAGAGTGTGATTTTGGCGACATAATGGAAGCCGTACCCGAAAATGAGGTGTAGGATCAATGAACAAGAAGATTTTAATTGTGGATGACGAAAAAGAAATCGTTGATCTGCTTGAAGTGTATTTGAGTAACGATGGTTATTCAGTATATAAATGTTATAATGGGTTAGAGGCGATGAAATGTATCAAACAGTCGCAGATTGATTTAGCGATACTTGATATTATGCTGCCGGATATTGATGGTTTTCGACTTTGCCAAAAAATTCGGGAAAAGTTTTACTTCCCTATTATTATGCTTACCGCCAAAATTGAGGATAGCGACAAGATTATGGGGCTTACGATTGGTGCGGATGATTATATAACGAAACCGTTTAATCCTTTAGAGGTTGTGGCAAGAGTAAAGACGCAATTAAGGCGTTATCAGAGCTATAACAGTCCTAATTTGAGCCAATCCGAAGAAAAAGACGAGTATGACATCAGAGGTCTACTGATAAACAGAGTCAGCCACAAGTGCTACTTGTATGGCAAAGAAATAGCCTTGACTCCGTTGGAGTTTTCTATTCTGTGGTATCTGTGCGAACATCAGGGTAAAGTTGTCGCCTCGGAGGAATTATTTGAAGCCGTGTGGAAAGAAAAGTATCTTCGCAACAGTAACAATACGGTAATGGCGCACATTGGGCGGCTTCGGGAAAAATTGAATGAACCTTCAAAAAATCCGAAGTTCATTAAAACTGTTTGGGGGGTAGGGTATGAAATTGAATAAAAAAGAAAAAAACTATCTGCTCTCTACCTTGTTCAAAGGGTATGTAATTCAATGTGCGATTTGCTCTGTGCTTATTTTTGGCGGTACTTTTCTTTTAGGAATTATGGCAGAGGAAATTCTCCGCAAGTATGTTTTGTATTATTACTTGTATTACAGAACAGTATATCTTTATATAGTGGCTGTAATCGTGTGGGGTGGCTGTATTATATACATGACATACCTACTTTTGAAAAAAGTAGTCGCCTATGTGTACGAGGTACAGGCTGCGACAGGAAAAATGTTCGATCAGAATGTCAGTTACATTGAAATGTCCCCGGAGTTGAGTGAAATCGCCGCTAACATCAATCAGTTAAAACAAGAGGCTGAAAGTAATGCAAGGCTTGCAAAAGAAAATGAGCAGCGAAAAAATGACCTGATTATGTATCTTGCACACGATTTGAAAACACCGCTTTCTTCTGTAATCGGGTATCTTACTTTACTGCGTGATGAGTCGCAAATCTCAAAGGAACTTCGAGAAAAGTACCTTTCAATCACTCTTGGTAAGGCAGAACGGTTAGAGGATCTGATTAACGAGTTTTTCGAGATAACACGATTCAATATATACGATATTACATTACAATACACGAAAATCAATTTAACTCGCCTGCTGGAGCAACTTGTATATGAATTTAAGCCTATGCTCAAATCAAAGAATTTGCAATGTAATCTTTGTGTTGATGATGATATAATGCTTCGATGTGACGCAGACAAAATTCAGCGTGTTTTTGATAACCTTTTGAGAAATGCGGTTATCTACAGTTTTGAAAATACGGATATCACGATCAGCGCACAATGTCAGGAAGATACGGTCAGCATTATTTTTTGTAACCACGGCGATACTCTGCCGGAAGAAAAGTTAAACAGGATTTTCGAGCAGTTTTATCGGCTTGACGCAGCGAGAAGTACAAGCAGTGGAGGAGCTGGATTAGGTTTGGCGATTGCAAAGCAGATTGTTGAACTACACAATGGTACAATCGTTGCAGAGAGCCAAGAGGATCAAAACAAGTTTTCAATTACTTTGCCGTTGGCGTAGGAAAATTGTAAGAATTTGCATAGAAAAAAAGAGGAATATCTTACGAGCAATCAAGAAAATACGGGCTTCTGTTTTGGTACAATAAAAGTATCAAGATAGAGGCTCGTATTTTTTGTGATACAGCATAAGGAGGAATGATGAAGTTGCTAAGAAAACAAATGCTGCTATGTTCTATTTTGTTTCTTGTATTTACGCTATCTGCCTGCTCTGCAATTGGGCAGACAGACGAAAACAATCTTACAGATAGCGCAACATCCGCAGAAAAAACGGTATCAGTTGTACGAGGGACAATTACTCCAACCGTTTCAACGCAAACGACTATTGTTCCGGCAGTACCGTTTATTATTTTCTCACCCGAAAATGGCATATTTAATACAGCGGTAGAATTAGAAGAAAAAATCACTGCCGGGCAAATTATTGGAACTGTGAACGGCAAAGAATTGAAATCTCCGGTGGATGGTACAATTACCTCTATTGCCCCATCCAATGAAAGCGTACCGAGTAATTATCCCGTAGCGATAGTGCATTATACAGGATTTGCCCTCAATGTAGAGGCAGATAATTTTTTGAGTACCTTACCGGAGTATGCAGAGTTGAAAGCAAAATTTCAAGTATATGATGGTGTAGGACCAACCGATATGATTGCCGTGGTGTCGCCTGCCGCAGATGAAAATGCGTTTACGGGAATCGTGCCGCAAGAGGGCATTCTGCAATGCTTGATCAGTCAAACAGTCGATGTGAAATCGGGGCAAAGTGCAACGGTAGTCATAACGGCGACAACGAGAAATGATGTCCTTATATTGCCGCTGTCGGTAATAGCGGGTAGACAAGGGACGGGATTGGTTACTGTAATTACTCCGAATGGAGAAAGAGTGGAAACAAAAGTGACATTGGGTGTGACAGACGGAGCCAATATAGAAATACTGTCCGGCTTAGAGGAGGGCGATGTAGTTTCTGCTACTCCGCCAAACCTTGATCCGAGGGGGATTTGATAAAATGAAAGGAATTTCCGAAAAGACTTTAATCAAAATAAAGGATTTGAAAGCAAGCGTCAAATTGAATAATGGCGATATGCTGACAACAGTAACCAACGCTAATATGGAATTGCAACGAGGGCGCAGTTATGCCATTGTCGGAAAGTCCGGCTCAGGCAAAACAAGCCTTATATCCATTATTGGCTTGTTAAATCGGGAATATGAGGGCGAGTACCTTTATGATGGTATATCTATTTCTGCTTTGAAAGACCGTGATCTGTCTATACTGCGAGCCAATAATATCGGATTTGTATTTCAGAACTACTCTCTGATTAAGCACTTGCGGGTATGGGAAAATATCGAATTACCCCTACTCTATGCCAAAAAGTCGTTTACCGCCAAACAGCGTCACGAGATAATTACAGGCTTGCTAAAAAGTGTCGGCTTAGAAAGCAAGGAAAATGATTACCCAATCAATTTGTCCGGCGGTGAACAACAAAGAGTTGCAATCGCAAGGGCGCTTGCAGTATCTCCGGAAGCCATTTTATGTGATGAGCCTACGGGAGCGTTGGATAAAAAGACGGGAACGCAGATTATGGAACTGTTGCACAGCGTCGTAAAAGAAAATGGAATTATGCTGCTGTTGGTTACGCACGATCCTGATATTGCAGATACCTGTGATACGATTTTTGAAATGGATGGAGGGAGGATAACTTGTGCTAAAAATGATACTTAAAGACCTTCGTCTGTCTCCACTTAGAAGTATTCTGACAAGTGTTTCAATGCTTGTAGGCATTATCGCAATGCTTGGATCGGTATTAGTTGGTACGCTTGGACGGGAGTATTTGATTTCCGTAAACGCACAGGTATATGGCTGGTCACCTACTTACTCATTCGTGATAACGGAATCCGATTTTCACGATAGAAATAAAATGGAACAATTATTCCAGAGATTTGAAGCCATTGATGATGTAGCCGCTGTTACTTTTTCTATGGGAGAAGATATTCGATTTGCACCAATGAAAGATTTAACGCCAATACCGCCGAATGATGTTTACCAAAACCTGATGGCTTTTGATTTAGTTTGCACCACGGAGGCATATAGTCAAGTCTATAATCTTCCAATGACATCCGGTAGATGGTTAGAGCCTTCGAGTGAGGGCGGCTCGCTTGAAGTGGTCATAAACAAAGAAGCTAAAAACTATTTTAATGATTCGCCCTATGCTGCAGGAAATGTAAAAAGCACACTTTCGTTAACCCCATTCAATATTGTCGGAGTAGTAAACGATGGCAGGGATTTTCCGACTATCTATGCGGATTCTGCGGCGATCCTCAATTTCGCACCAGCAATGTGGCAAGTACAAAATGCAAATGTGTATTGGCATCCCACAACAGGACTGACAATCGAACAGATACATTCTGCCCTTGGCGACATTTTGACTGATACCATTGGCGGTTACTGGGAAAGTGCTGGGCGGAGTGATATTGGAGATACCTATGATTCGGTATTGTCCATACTGCAATTAGGGCTTTTGGTTACTTCGCTTTTGTTGCTGTTTGTTTCCGTATTAGGGCAGATCAATATCGGACTATCTTCATTGGAACAGCGCACACATGAGTTGCTGATCCGCAGAGCGATAGGTGCTTCACGAACAAATATTGTGGCATTGGTTTTAGGCTCACAGTTGATTTTATCAATATTCGTTTGCCTTGCAGCTATTTTGATTTCGCTGATTTTGGTGCATTGTATTGGAGCGTTGCTCCCTGTGGATTCCCCGGTGGGAACACCGAGTTATCCAATCAGCGTTGCTGTTGTTGCAGTTGCTGTGTCTGTGCTTACAGCATTATTGGGCGGATTATTACCAGCATTGAAAGCAGCAAAATTAGAGCCTGCATTGGCTCTTAGATAATAAAACTCAATTCAAGGAGGAAACAAAATGAAACGAACAATCTCAAAATCCGAAAGACCGTACAGACTGTTATTGTGTGTTATGATTTCTTTGCTGGTGATTATGCTGGCAGGCTGCTCCACTTCTTCGGACTCCGACACAAACACAAGAGGTTTCACGGACTTTGCTACCATTGAAGAAGAATACCTAACGACCATTGAGAGTTTGAATTGGCCGGAGGGCTTTACGCCGCCTGATGCTTTGGAAGGCGAAGATACGGGAGCGTCTTTTCAGATAGGATATGGCGATACAAGAGCATCTAACCTTTGGGAATATTCTTGGATGCAGGAATGGCTTGATACTTACAATACGGATTCGGAAAGGGCGGCAAAAGCCTTAGCTGAACTCGAAAAAGCCTTTGATATGCCTTATATGGGAACAGATCGCTGTGATGACGCCACACGCAAATATCTTCGTGATAATATTGATAAAGCTAAGTTGGGAGATCCGTCTGGATTTACAGAGTGTATTCAGGCAAATTATGCCGATTAAAAATGGCACATAGGAGTTTTGGTGTTGGGAGGTGAGCACATATATGCAGAGAAAACGCCGTAAGAAAAAACGATTTGGAGTATTTTTGTTTTTGCTTGTAGTTTGTATCGGCATAGGTATAATGTTTGTGCCGTGGGCAATGCAGCCGGAAAATTTCAGAGAGGTAAAGAATAAAATAAATGGTTTTCTCTACAAAGAAGATTTTCCTGACTCTTATAATGCAAAATCGCTGATTTTGGTGGATTGTTCTGATGATGAAATATTTGTTTCAAAAAACGAGAACGAGCCACAAATTCCTGCAAGTTTAGCCAAGCTGTTTGTTATTGAGTATGCGTCAACTTTAGCAGACCTTGATAGTATCGTTGTTGCAGACTATGGTGCTATTTCACTCACGAAACCTGGCTCGTCTGTTGCTCAAATCAAGGAAAAAGAATACTTTTTACACAATCTATTTGCGGCAATGTTAGTACCGTCAGGGAATGACGCAGCTTATGTGGTTGCTGATTATTGTGGAGGATTACTTTCGCCGCAAGCAGAAAGCTGTCAAGAGCGTGTGAGGATTTTCATGGAGAACTTAAACCTGCATTTGCAACAGCAGGGGTACTTAGACACAGTTTTATATGATCCGAGTGGTTTTGATATGGAGGCACTTACCACCACTTTAGATTTGAAAGAAGTAGTATATCGGTTGTTGGAATACTCGTGGTTTAGAGAAATTGTATCTCAAAACACTTATACGGCAACACTGCCTGATGGCAGTACACAAATATGGCAGAATACAAACGCCTTCCTTGATCCGACATCCGAATATTACAACGAAAATGTATGCGGAATTAAGACTGGCTCTCTGTCTGACGACTATAACTTGATTGTGCTTTATCAGCAGCACGGAAAAGAGTTTTTGATATGCAGTTTAGGCTCTCAGTCCGATTCCTCTCGTTATGACGATGTGAATTTTATTCTGAAAACGATTGATGAATCGTATTATCTCACGCAATAAATCTTATGTTGTCCAAGACAAAAAAACTAACCAAGGGGGGTGATAATATCGGACGAATCGTAATAATGGAGTTCAAAGCACAAGACTCAACAGCCTTTGACGATATGCTGGCTTTTGTAAAACAGCACCCTGATTTTGAAAAATTAGAGATTTCATATGAGCCGACATTATCCCTTTCCGGCTTAGAAATCAATTTGAGCCGGCGCAGAGTTATCAATAACGGTCAGGAAATTGAACTGACCGTCAAAGAGTACGATATACTCTGCTTGCTCGCAGCCAATAAAGGTCGTGTTCTTACATACGAGCAGATTTATGATAAGGTGTGGGGCGAAATATCAGCAGGCAATGAAAAGGATACCGTAGGCTTTCACATTCGGAATCTTCGTAAAAAACTTTGTGATACAAACTCTCACTTTTCCATAGATAGTGTTCGTGAGATCGGCTACCGCTTTAACAGTCAGTAAGCAGTCCCTCGTAGTTCATAATGAATTGCGAGGGATTATTCATTTTCTAAGACGGTATGTCGGAATTTGATAAATCCCTGCAAATGTTGATTTTATACGACTGTTAAGAGCAATATCGTGTCTAAACTTGCGACTGGACTTTGCATTTTCTACGAGTTATCTTCGTAATATCTCGGCATTATACTACTGGAATGTTTATCATAAACAGGGCATGATTTATGGCAGAATGGGCAGTCGTTCTCGTGCCATTTATTAGGTCTTGCTTGGATACGAATATGTTTAACTCCATTCTTATCAGAGTAAAGATTACAATTTTTTATAACTGTGTTCTTGACATTAAGGACACTTTTGCATAATGTATTAACTGAAGCCACTTGTGAATACTCCTTTTGTGTTTTTCTTCGCAGTTAATACATTAAAGGACACAAGTGTTTTTTCAATATGGTGTTGTTAATTTATGGTGTTAGGCTTCCACCATTATGCCAGAAGCCTCATATAAATTTATTGGGAAGAGTTACCGATCAAGTTTTCTCAGAATCCGAAGAATGGGATATTGATACGGTGTCAGAAACTATTGCATCGGAATATGAAAGAGCAACGAATCTTTCGATAAATAAAGAGAAGCAGAATTTGCCAATAGAAGAAAAACGAACGATAGATGTTAAAGAAATACGAGAATGGCTGAACTTTATTATTACGATTATATCAGTTGTTTTGGGAGTTACGAATTCTTCAGCAACAACGATAAATAATTACAATTATACACAACAAGTCAATAATTATTACATCGTTGGAATGGGATATGATGCGAAGGAGCTAAATACGACTAAATATAGAATCGTTAATAGAGAATCTATTGTACGACTGAAGCATGACTGCCATTCGATTGTAATTGAAAAGCTTGAGGAAGGGAAAGTTGTTAGAATTATAGATAAATATAAAAAGTGGCGACAGATAATTTGGGAGAATGAAGATGGTGAAGAATGTATGGGGTGGATTCAAAATTATAAATTAACTGAGTTTAAAGTGCCTAGAAATAAATGATGTATATTTGATGAAATAGAATCTATAAGTGAAGGAAGTATTATGTGTGGTAGATATTATATTGATTCTGATATGGCAGATGAAATCGAAAAAGTAGTGCATGATATAGACCAACGGATCCGGCAGGAACATTTTGCAGGAGATATCTTTCCAACCAATGTAGCACCGATCATTGAAAAATCAGAACATGGATTGAAACTGGATGTTTGCAAGTGGGGATATCCATTGTCACAAGGAAAGAATCTGGTTATAAATGCAAGAGCAGAATCTGTTATGGATAAACCTTCTTTTCGAAATGGAATCCTCTATCACCGCATTTTGATACCGGCAAGTGGGTTCTATGAATGGAATCGGTTAAAAGAGAAAAATACATTTTCCAGATATGATGCACCAGTATTGTATATGGCTGGCTTCTGTGATTGGTTTGAGAATGAACGACGATTTGTGATTATGACTACAGCAGCCAATGAATCTATGATAAAAGTACATGATCGTATGCCGCTGATATTGGAAAAAGGACAGCTGAAAGATTGGTTCGATGACAGGAAAATGGAGCAAATTCTGCATCAGGTAACGGTTCAGCTAAAACGAGAGGCAGAATACGAACAGCAGAGCTTATTCTTATAATGGTTCAGAGGAGAAATAGAAAGATGCAAATATTTGTTGATGCAGATGCCTGCCCAGTGGTTGCGATCATTGAAAAGATTGCAAAAGATAATAGTGTTCCGGTAATGTTGTTGTGTGATACAAACCATGTTCTGTCATCGACTTATAGTAAAGTTGTTGTTGTCGGTGCAGGAGCAGATGCAGTAGATTATAAACTGATTAGTATCTGCCATAAAGGAGATATTGTCGTATCACAGGACTATGGTGTGGCTGCAATGGCATTGGGAAAAGGTGCTTATGCTATTCATCAATCAGGTAAATGGTACACGGATGATAATATTGATCAGATGCTAATGGAACGTCACCTGAGTAAAAAAGCCAGAAGAAGTTCCCGTAAATGTCATGTCAAGGGACCGAAGAAGCGGACGGAGGAAGATGATGAAAGATTCGCTCAGTCTTTTGAAAAAATGCTTTTGATGGCACGGGAGAAAGAAGGCAGATGAGGAATTGTAGATGCAGAGGAACGACAGAAGCTATAAAGACTTAAAACAAAAACAGAAGAGTGCAATAGCAGATAAAACATACAAAATGCACTTGAAGTTTTATCTTGAGAATCAGCGAATGCCGGATGCTACTGAAATGAATGATATATGCAAAAGTTTGTTTACGGCAGTTCAATCGCTTGCTCCTAAAACGGAATATGAAGAATTTTATAAAATTGTTGAAAAGCGTGAAAAGAGTTATGAAGAACGTATCCTGAGAGACATTCAGAATGGAATTATAATAGAAACACTTATGGCAAAAAAACATAAGAAAACGCCGGAAGAAAAAGCAGCTGTTGCGAAAAAAAAGAAGCAGCAGAGGCGAGCAAGACGGAAACAAGAAACAAGAGATAATCTGGCTAAAGAAGAAATCTTGCAAGATGACAGATTTTTCGTTATTGCCGGTTATACCTCCGGAGGTGCACCGTATGGTGTCACCTGGGAGGAAATGGGTCTGAAACCTTGGGAAGATTTGGAAGAGAATAATTGAGTTGTCAGTGCAATCTTATTTATCTCTTGTGACAGAAACAGGTTCCCGTTTTGCCGGAAGTAAGTCTGAATTGATTTCAGGAGCATCGAGCAGCACAGAGAAATTTTGCTGAATGATATCCAGTGTTTTCTGCTTTTTCTGTAATTTCTGTTTTTCCCGGACGGTAGCAGCTTGTTCAGATTCAAGATTTTCAATCCGCTTCTGGATTTTTTCAGAGCTAGGGATTTTGGTAACACCGAGATCCTGAAGCTCTTTTTTTAGTGAATCGTGGAGTTGGTATTCTGCCAGATGCTTGGAACGGTATTCTTTTGGATTTTTTGCAGATTTGCAATCTTCTATCACTTTACGGCAGAGCCGGTAAGAATCACAGTGTTTCTGAATGACTTTCTGCGTGCTTAGCTCACTGGTGATGTGTGCTATTCTCTGATCAGCCGCTTTAACAGAAGCATCAACATCAGAAACATGCTGCCTGAAATCCTCATAATTCAGTAGGTTATTTTCTGAAAGATAGTTGAAGGTGCGGGCTGCCTCTTTTAGATTATTGAGTTTTGCCCAATGTTCAAATCCTTCTCGATTGCCAGTCGTTACATACGTGGAGATATTGATATACAGGCGAGCTTCTCTGGACAGATGTTTTGGAGTTTTCACTTTGCTACGATTTTTAGCTAAGTGGATGCGGACGTTTTCTTCCGTATAATAACTTCCCAGAGATTTCATATAAGTGAAATTTTTTTGTTCCGGTGCACGGAAAGAAAGATGCTTTCCCTGCCGGACTTCATATCCAGCTAACTGCATTTTTTGTAGAAATTCCTCATAGTTGATGGAAGTCCAGATTGCTTTATCAACTGCAACACGTAGCTTGGCTTTCCAACTGGTGCCACGATGATATTCCATGTTCTCTTTATAGCTTTTTCCTTTTTCTCCGGTTGGCATACTGGTGGCAAGTCCATTTTCCAGGCAGATACGATTACTGATTCTGCAGAGTTTATGGTAGCTCCGCTTATTGGAAACATACTTGTGATGATCAACAAAGCTTGCAGCGTTGAAGATGATATGGTTATGAATGTGCTTTTTATCAACATGGGTACTGATCACGTATTCATATTTTCCTTTCAGTACTTCGGCTGCAAATTGCTGTCCTAAGCGATGGGCAGTTTCGGCATCAACTTCTCCAGGTTTAAATGACTGGATCAGATGAAATGCCAGGTTATTACCTTTGTCCATTCCATTCTTTTTTGCCATTTCTCTAGTCATGGAAAATTCGAGATCAGCAGTTTCCGGGGAACAGCCAAAACTGGAAACCAGCAGTTTTTCATCAGTCTTGTCTGGATTCGTGATATAGTCCAGAGCTTTCTTGTCTGTTACTTTAATGGGGAAGATCTTAATATATGCCATAGTTCTTTCACCATCTCTTTCAATTCTTGCATTTCTTCCGGATATAGATCTCCGGTGGTATTTACCTTTTTTGCAATCTGGTTGATATTTATGCCAATCTTGTGCATTTCCTCATACTGTTTCTTCAGAGGAGTTGTATCTGTGTTGACGATGTAGCCGTCGATTGCCATCTTACGCAGATAAGCTCCCATGTTCTTGGTTTTTGATTCTATCATCTTCCTGCGGATTAGCTTTCGTTCTTCTTCTGTGACATAAAAATGAATTTCTTTGTTTCTTTTTCTTTCAGCCATTAGCAGTTTCTCCTTTCTGAGAGGGCAGTAGTATCGTTGCTTTCAGCGTTTTTCAATTCAGGGCAGGGTACCCTAAATTGGGATTTTCCGGAAGTGTATCCTCACTTCCTGTCCTTGCTGTTTTACCCCTCTATTAGTTAAAGTCAGGAGAACCGGGAAAATGCAAAAGAATTTGGCAGGTAGTACGGGAACTGAAAATATGGTATGATTATGGGCAGGATATCAGAAGAATCAGGAGTTGAATAAACTGTGAAGAAAGAAGAAATTTTTGAATATGTGAAGAAACAGTATGGTACGGTGCCGGAGTATTTATGGGCACAATCACCAGATAATGCTGTGCTACGACATAAGAATGGAAAATGGTATGCTGTGGTCATGACGGTTGAAAAATCGAAACTGGGATTAGAAGGAAAAGATCCGGTTGATATCATGGACGTAAAGTGTGATCCGGACATGACGAATATGATTATTCAGACTTATGGATTTTTACCTGGATACCATATGAATAAGCAGCACTGGATCACGATTTTACTGGATGGTTCTGTCAGTGAGGCTAAGACACTGGACTTTTTGGATATGAGCTATGACCTGATTGACGGAGCAGGCAGAAAAGAAGAAAATGTAAGTGGATTACAGTGATTTTTGAGCAAAAGGAAAACCGGGGATTTTACTCCTCGGTTTTCTGGCTGTTGTGCTTCAGTCTTCAACTTGAAAAATATCTTCTACAGGCACTTTCAGGTAATGTGCCAGCCGGATTGCAATCTCAAGAGAGGGATTTCGTTCTCCACGTTCGATGCGGCCTATCGTCTGGCTGCAGGAACCTATGGCTTCAGCCAAATCTGCTTGAATGAGATTCCGTTCTTCACGAATATCTTTTAATGTATTATTGATTGCCATTCAATCACTTCCTTTGCTTATTGTTATCAGTAGGATCATGAACCTGCTGTTGAAATCTAATGAAATCCTGGAATTTCTGCACCTTTGCATTTCCCGATTACTTTTCCAAAAATCTTAAAAGAGTCAGATTCCAAAACTTGGATAGGACGATATTTTTGATTTAAAGAGATCAGATAAACACCATCTGGCTCATCGTGTAATTCCTTGATGTAAGTATTGCCGTTGAGATAGAAGATTCCAATTTCACCATTAGCAAGAGAATCTTTTTTCTGAATCCATGCAACATCGTCTGTATGATAAAGTGGCTCCATACTATCACCAGAGATCCGCACACCAAAGTCAGTCTGCTCAGGAGCAAGATGTCCTACGTCATAGGTTTCTTTTACAGAATCTTCCAGGTAATTTCCAGTACCAGCAGAAACTGGTTCCCAGGTAATTTCTACAGGATGATGGAATGGGATAATCTTTGCAGACAGTGGAGAAAACTTTTTAGAAGCTTTCAAAATATCAGCAAATTCAATCAATTTATTTCTGCCTTCTTCATTCAATCCACTCATAATGTTATATGGATTTTCTCCAAAGAAGGATTCATATATATCTTCGATATCAAGTAACTGGCAAAGTGTCAGGAAAACATGTAAAGCGGGTTCTCGTGCATTGTTCTCCCATTTGGAGAGTGCTTTTGTAGTGACCTGAATACCTTCCTGAGAAAGCAGGTTTACCAGATCTGATTGAGAGTATCCTTTCTTTTTTCTATTTTCTGCTAATATTTCCCCGAAATCACGCATTTGTTCGCCTCATTTCTATTTGAATTTTCTATATGCATTATACCGTATGTTAGAAATAAAATCAACAATAATCTCCGAAATGGAGAAAATACAACCAAGATGTTGCTTGACTATCTCCGAAATGTCGATATATACTAAACATACAGAAATTGATAAGACATTATGTTGAAGGAAGCAGCTGGGAGGTGAAAAGTTTGAGTGAGCGTGTGATCCTGCATAGTGATATGAACTGTTTTGTGTGACTTGAAAGTCACTACATTTATTGTCTTACCGTAAGGTGTAAGACCTGCTGTTCCGTCAGTTGAGTCTA
>NZ_JBDPGY010000029.1:0-37495 GCF_039841815.1 Ruminococcus sp. 1001136sp1
TATGATAAACTTAAGGAAAAGAGCAACGATTGAATCCCCATAGCTATCGGCTAAAGGGACGCGACTTTGTTCACCAAGGTAAAATCGAAATTGATGTAAACGAAAGGGCAGTTTTTATCAGAACTCAAGGCTGCTTTTTCGTTTACACCAACTCCGATTGTTTCCTTAACAGTTTGTCGAACTATCAAAACGCCCAAAACAATATACTATATAATCAATGGGCAGCCGACTTAATAACGAGATTGTCTGCCATTTTTTATACCTATTGCGGCTCCCACAAATTTGTTCAAAAGAAGCTTTTATTGCTGCAAAAACTCGGCATCCTCAATCTACACAATCGGAAAAACCATGTCTTCGCCAAATTCTATGCTTGCACTTCCCCTGGATTCTGGTTATAATAAAAGTTATTGCTAACGGCTATTTCAGGAATAATACTAAAACGATTCTATTACTATGATTACAATAGTGACCAAACCCGTTTTTTGAACTCAAATTATGTTAAAAGACGTGACTGTTTTTTATAATGTTTGTGGCCAAATTTTAATTTCATGAAATAGTACCACGGCAATCCATGTTTCGCAAAGCTCACGTATATTTTGTTTAATATATACAGTTTATGAAAGGAAAAATATAAGAAAATTAGCACTTAGTAATGAAATATTACTTAAAGTTGATAAAGCCGCACGGTACATTGGCGGTGAAGTCAACTCTGTTGAAAAGGATAAAAAAGATGTGGCCATTCGTGTTGTATTTTCCTTCCCGGATGTCCAGAACACGATTTTTTTACCTGCTCCCTTTTTAAATCACTTAGTACTATTTGCCGTTATTTCCTACCTTTTTATCTGTATCATTTTGTATTATTTTGTGTTATTTAAGCTTAAAAGGGATTTAATAACACAAAATAAGCCTTTGACAAAAGGCCATTTTTGACCACCTTTTGCAATCACTTTTCCGTTTCAGACTTCGTATCATGCCTCTTTTATGTGACAAAATTTGATATTTTTGTAAAAACCAGATTTTTGTACGAACTGTCAGTTATCTAAAAATACTTCTTATAGCTGCAGTTCGCTTTCCAGACGGCTATTGCTGGTATTTTCCTTATAGTGTTATGGAATGACATATTGTATTACAGGGTTTATTTGACTGTATGTGACATAAACTTATATAAAAATATATTGCCCCCATTTTTTCTTTATGGTAATATAAAATCATAAAATGTTATCAGTTAACCAATTATACAGGAGGTGGGTATTATAGTACGTCAGACGAATCTGGCGCAGACCATTGACCTTATATCAGACCGTGCGAAATATGATGAATGTGCGAAAAAAATATTGACTTACAAGGCAATCATAGCATGGATCTTAAAATCCTGTACAAAAGAATTTTCTCAATACAGCGTAAAGTTTATTTGTGACAACTGTCTGAAAGATGACGTAGAAATTTCTAAACATGCTGTCCACCAGGATCAGCTGGACCGTGATGAGAAACTAAACGGAGACGAAAGAATCGAAGGTTTGAATTTAGAGGCGAATGCAGTCAAGGATCAAACTGTATATTATGACATCCGTTTTAAAGCCTATCTTCCTGGAAACCCTGAACCTATACAACTTATTATCAATCTGGAAATCCAGTTGAATGATACTCCTGGATATCCACTTGTAACCAGAGGTTTTTATTATTGTGCAAGAATGATATCAGAACAGTATGGAACCGTATTTACAGATGAACATTACGAAAAGATTCAGAAAGCTTATTCCATCTGGATCTGTCCAGACCCAGCTAAAAAACGCAAAAATGGTATTTTCAAATATCACACAATTGAGGATACGATACTTGGAAAGTCCTATACAGATCCTCAAAGCTATGATCTGATGGAAGTGGTGATTGTAAATTTGGGAGATGCAGACAAAGAAAGCGAGCTGGAGATTCTTGATCTGCTAAATGTCCTGTTTTCAACGTCTGCCACGCCAGAAGAAAAAAAGAAGCGGTTACATGAAGATTTTGATATTGCCATGACAGAAGAATTCGAGAGTGAGGTGAGAGACATGTGTAATCTAAGTAGAGCTCTTGTAGACCAGGGAATTGAACAAGGAATGAAACAGGGAGTTGAAAAAGAAAAAATGTCCCTGGCCCAAATGATGATCGAGGAAAAGGAACCTGCCGATAAGATTTCAAAATATACAGGCTATGCTATCGACAAGTTAAAGGAAATTGCAGCGGCAATGGGACAGACACTTGTGTAACATATGATTTTATAGGAAGAGGCTGTCGGGAAATAGACAGTTCTAAGAGAGGGAGGGTGTGACTCATATAAACACAATTAACAAAATGAAATCAAAAATGTAGCAGGATTTGAGGAATCAAAACGACTTCCAGATGGATCGTTCTTGATTCCTTTTTCTTTACAAATCGGTTACGTTTGCAGCACTGAAACTAGTGTATAATTGTAATAGTAAAAATCACGCACAATAAAGAAATAATCGGATTTGTGTAAAATGAAAGGAACATTATTATGAAAGCAAGAATACTGGTGATAGAAGATGAAATGGCAATCAATGATCTGCTTTGTATGAATCTGGAAGCTGCTGGTTATGAAACAGTAGGTTATCTGGATGGAAATGATGCAAGTGAAGGCGTCGTACAGGACCATGAATTTCAGTGCGCACTTGTGGATATTATGCTTCCGGGAAAGGATGGTTATACCCTTTTACCGGAATTAAAAAAGTTTGGTATTCCGGTTATATTTCTTACGGCAAAGGCTGATGTTACAAGTAAAGTAAAAGGGTTAAAAGACGGAGCCGAGGACTATATAGTAAAGCCTTTTGAAATGCTGGAGGTAATGGTGCGTTTGGAAAAAGTGTTAGATCGTTATGGAACGGCACCGAAACAGATTCAGATAGACGATGTCATAATTAATACCGTAAGTCACATAGTTACGAAAAATGGAGAAGAAATATATTTAAAACCTATGGAATATAACTGCCTTATGGTGTTCGTAAAAAACCCAAATAAAGCACTTACCAGAAGCCAGATCTTGCAGGAACTGTGGAAGGAGGAATTCTGCGGAGAAACAAGAACTGTGGATGCACACGTTGGACGCATCAGAAAAAAACTAAGCTGGCAGGATAAAATCAAAACCATTCCTAGAATTGGTTATCGACTTGAGGTGGATTTATGAAGCTATTTACAAAAATTTTTTTACAGGTAATCTGCGTGGTGCTTCTGCTGTCATCTGGAATTTTTTTCTATACAACTTACAGGTGGAAAAATCAGAGCATACAGAATATCAACAGTTATGAAAATAGCAGGTTTCAAACAAATATTTCTAAGTTTGAAAACATGCTAATGCGGATTAAAAGTAAAACACAGGACACTGATGATAAAATCCGGGAAAAAATGATTATTTATGCTTTTCGTCAGGTATTCCACGACAGCGCCGTTTTATATCAGGATGGAAAAGAACAATATAATGGGACAAAATATGAGTTTGATCTGCAAAATATCAGAAACCTAACAAAAAACAAACATGATGGATTCGAAAATGACATCTATTGTGATAAACCACTGATCAGCAAAACAAATGGCAACGTATTTTTGCTCTTTTATTTTTCCAGTTACAGTTCTACAGACATGAACTATCAGATTGTCACCTACAAAGATATTACCAGTGTACAAAAACAGAGTCAGACACTGTTTTATCAGGCAGGAGGGTTTACCCTGTTTCTGGTTCTGTTTGTTGGCTTTTTCCTGTTTTTGACTTTGCGGAAAATTATGGAACCGCTCACAAGGCTAAAAGAAGCGGCTGTTTCTGTGGCAAATGGAAATTATGAGATAAAAGTGCCATCAGAAGGAAAAACGGAACTGGCACAGGTTGGGAAAAGCTTTAATCTTATGACAGGTAAAGTGAGGGAGCAGATTGAAAAGCTTTCTTCCGTAAACCAGGCACAGAGACAGCTGCTTGGAAGTTTGGCCCATGAATTAAAGACACCGATGACTGCAATCATAGGATATGCAGATACACTTCTAACGGTACGCCTATCTCCCAAGAGGCAGGAGATAGCGCTTGATTATATTAGAAATGAATGCCGAAGGCTTTCCAGGCTTTCAGTGAAAATGCTGGAACTTACCGGATTATATGAAACAGGTGAAGCAGAATTTGTTCCAGTGGAAGTTCAGATGAATCAATTTCTGGAAGATGTAAAAAAACTTGTTACTTACAGGCTTCAGGAGAAAAAAATTTGTCTTGAAATACATTGTAATCCAGAGGAGCTTAGAAAAACTTTTGATCCGGACCTTATGATGAGTGCAGTGACAAATTTTATTGATAATGCAGTCAAGGCTTCCGATGAGAATTCAAAAATCGTACTGGAGGCAACCCAAAATCATTTATCTGTTCAGGATTATGGGAAGGGAATTCCAAAGGAGGATCTGAAAAGAGTAACAGAAGCTTTTTATATGGTCGATAAATCTCGTTCCAGAGTAAAGGGAAGTGTTGGGCTTGGTCTTGCGCTATGCCAGAAAATTGCAGATATACATGGATTCCAGCTGGAAATTACAAGTCATCTGGGAAAAGGAACGATCATATCTGTTTTATGGTAAATAATTTGAATTTACAGAACAGTTACAACTTGCGGAAGATTTGGTGTAATGAAAGATGCTATACTTGTGGACATAAACAGGAAGGAGAATTTATTCAACATGAGAAAAAACATAAATAAAATTGTAGGATTAACACTTTGTATAGGAATGCTCACAGGATGTGCCCAGACCCCGGAATCTTCCCTTGTAAAACCAAAAGGGAGCAAGGTAGAAAATGCTTATACAGAAACTGAAGGCGTAGATATGGTGAACGAGGACTCTTCTGAAAATACAAAGGATAAGAACACAGCGGTAAGAACAACTATTCGAGACCTGCTCAATGCTCCGGAAACCTATAAAAGTCAGACTACAGATGACAGTGCAAAACTTGTAGTGAACACGGATGCCACTGTAGAAATACCGGATGTAGAAAAGATATCCGCAATTTCTGTCACGCCTGCAGAAGTTACACAGGATCTTCTTGACCGTATTACAGATGCCTTTTTCTCAGAGGCAAAGCTGTATACATCGGATAGCTATTATACCCAGACAAAGGATGAAATCAAAAAAACGTTGGATGAACTAAAAGAAGATGTAGCAAACGGAAATCTGGATCCCTATAATTGGGGTACGGATGAAGATGGTAACCTTTACTATAATATTTATGATGATATTGAATACTGGGAAGAGCAGTATCAATCAGCCCCGGAGACGAAGACCCTGGCAGAAGGAAGACCTGTTGCAGGCTCCCAGGAGACAGAAAATGGTACTGCGGAAAATGAATTCTCCGGTGTTGCACAGATGCCGGATGGATCAGAATATTTTTACATGACATCTTCCTACGGATCCGATACCTTATCTGTCAAAATCAGAAAATTGGCAAAATCTGGCGGGGAAAAGCTGCCTGTGGACACGACCTGGTCTGATTATACTTCTTCCAGTGAAGGGGAAAAACCTACTGAGGAGTCCATTGGGATTTCATTAGATGAAGCAAAAAAAATGGTACAGGAAAAAGTAGATAAAATGGGGATTACAGATCTGCAGTTTTCAGACTGGAGTTATGCATTGTGCAATAATCTTGAAAAGGATAATAGTTTAAGTAATCTTGGAAGCGGATATGCGATTTATTACACACGTACTATAAACGGTGTTCCGATTACTCGGACAATGGCAGATGGCGGTGCTTTGGAAGATATGGACAGCACTATGGAAACCTGGTCTTATGAAAGTCTTTATTTCTTTGTCGATAAAGATGGAATTGAAAGCATGTATTATTCAAACCCTTATACCATAGGAGAGACAAAAACAGAAAATTTAAACCTTCTTCCATTTTCTGAGATTATGAAAACATATGAAAAAATGATGGTAGTGACCAATGCAGATAATATGGAATATGAAAAATCAAGAGTTTATGATGTTGACCGGATTGTTCTGGGCTATGCAAGAATTTATGAACCATCCACAGATCCGCATACAGGTCTTCTGGTTCCCGTTTGGGATTTCTTTGGAAGCAGAAAAGTGGAAGGTGACTATGATGGGAATAGTTACTCGGACATCACAGACTATCCAAACTGGAGCTTCCTTACCATTAACGCCGTGGATGGCAGTATTATAGACAGGGATCTGGGCTACTGATATGAAGCAGGTACTTGGAATTGTACATTACAATTTCTTTGGCTATTTTCGAAATCCAAAAGTCATTTTTACCTTCCTTCTGGAATTTGTACTTAGCTTTCTTCTCACTGGAAGAATCATGGTTGTTATGGAAAACTATGATACACCGGTACAGGCTGTAGAGCCATTTCTTTGGACCTTTGGGGATGGAACAGCAGTACTGCTCAGTTCTCTTCTGTTGCTTCTGCTGTTCTCAGACCTGCCAAAGATGACACCAGTTACTCCATATCAGTTAATTCGAACAACAAAGAAAAAATGGCTTTTGGGACAGTTTATTTATATTATTCTTGTGACTGCTCTTTATACAGTATTGATGCTGCTATTTACATCTGTACTGTGTATGAAGGACAGTTATCCGGGCAACCTGTGGAGCGAGACTGCTGCCATGCTCGGATATTCTGAACTGGGGAAAAACTTGCAGGTCCCCTCTACAGTAAGAGTCATGGAGAGTATCTCTCCGTATGGCTGTATGCTGCAGGTTTTTCTCCTGTTATTCTGCTATTCCCTGACACTTGGTTTTGTAATCCTTGTTGGAAATCTTTATAAAGGAAAAACAAAAGGCATGGTGTTTGGACTACTTTATAGTGTATTTGGATTTTTACTGGAACCCAGTGTGGTAGCCGCAATTTTGCATAAGGAAAAATATGAAATGTATCAGGTGAATGTACTGATCTGCTGGATCAGTCCTTTGAACCAGGCTGTATATGGAAAACATAACTTTGGCTATGATCCATTACTTCCGACCATCTGGCAGTCCTGTATGTTCTTCGCAGGTATTTTATTTGTTCTTATGGTTCTGGCACTTCGCAGGATGAAAAAATATCCCTTTGAATTTCTGGGAGAAAAAACATAATCAGAAGGGGAAATATCTATGCGGGTAGAAACAAAACGTATGCTTCTTGGCAGGAGTTTCCTGGCGGCATGGCTGATTGCCTGCTTTTCTATCGCAGCAGGTCAGACTTATCCAAGTTTGAAAAAAGCATTAACATGTGGAACTTTTATCAGCCTGCTGGATGGTTCATTGAAAAGTCAGATGGTATCTTTTGCCATCCCTGTAGCTGCGGTACTGCCGTGGAGTGATTCTTTTTTACAGGAGTATAAAAGTGGATTTTTAAAAGCTGCATTTCCCAGGACAAACCGCAGGCTATATGTGGAAGGAAAAGTCTTTTCTGTTATGACATCTGGATTTTTAGTCTGGATATTTGCTATAAGCACCATGCTTCTTGTTAATTTTGTTATATTTTATCCTATGGAAATAAAAGGCAGCTTTCCAAAGGAACAGTTTCTGGAGCTGCTTATGAAAGCACTTAGGATGGGACTGACCGGAAGTATTCTAAGCACTTTTGGTGGAATCTGTGGTACCTTATGGAATTCAGCTTATATGGCATATGGAATTCCTTTTGTCAGCTATTATTTTGGAATTATACTTCATGAACGTTATTTCAAAGATCAGATCTGGTTTTACCCAGTGGAATGGATTCTGGCAGATGGAAACTGGGGAACGGATAAAGCGGGATTGTGGTTATTCCTGCTATCATTTTTATTGGTTTTAATGGGAATTTTTGGAGGTGTTTTAAATGGAAAAGTGGAAGAAATCTGAATTTCAAAATACCTGTGTGAAAATAGAACACGTAACCAAAAGGTTCGGGGAAGATCTGGTATTAAAAGAAGTAAATCTTACCTTAAAGGTGGGACAGGTTTACGGCGTTGTAGGAAATAATGGCTCTGGCAAAACAGTACTTATGAAATGTATCTGCGGATTCCTTCCTGTTACCACAGGCACCATCCGTGTTTTCGGAAAAGAAATTGGTCGTGATGTAGATTTTCCAGAAAGCCTTGGTGTCATCATTGAGACGCCTGGATTTCTTACCCAGTATACCGGTGTAAAGAACCTGGAAATACTGGCAGATATGAAAAGAATGATTTCAAAGGCAGATATCCGCCTGATCCTAAAAAAAGTAGGACTGGATCCGGATATGAAAAAGCCGGTTGGAAAGTACTCTCTTGGAATGCGGCAACGCCTTGGGATTGCACAGGCCATTATGGAAGATCCTCGCTTCCTGATTCTGGATGAACCATTTAACGGTCTGGATAAACACGGCGTGGCAGAGATCAGGGAACTTTTGCTTGATTTAAAGGCAGCTGGAAAAACCATTTTATTGGCAAGCCATAATGATGAGGATATCCGGATTTTATGTGATCACGTATATGAGATGGATGGCGGAGTTTTAAGAGAAAGGACAGCCTGAAAATGGGAAAAAAATTTGTGAAAACCACATTCGCAATATTAAGTTTCATGATGCTTCTGCCGACATCTGTTTTTGCAGAAGATGCAGGGAATATGGAAGCTGCTTTTGTGGGAGAGTCTGTTCTGGAAGCAGATCAGTCAGCTTCTTATAGTGATGCAGACAGTACATTGCCTTTTGAAGAGGAAAAAAACAATCCTACAGATGAGAAGATTCCGGAAACTGAGGAACAGACTCCTGAAAAAACGGATTCGGAAAATCAAAATTCTGACCTGGATGGATTTATATCAGGAGACGCTTCTGCTGAGGACGAAAAGAAGACAATCCATGTCATAATAGAAAATGGAAATACTGATACAGATAATGGAACACAGATTACAGATCCTGTTATAGATAGTGGGGATTATTCTGCTGGAGAGTATAGTGGAGGCGGTTCTTCTGCCAGCTCGTCTGGTGAGAAAATACTACATAAACCGCAGGTTCTTTTAGAGGATAACAATCTTTCCGGACAAAATCTAAAAGCAGGCTCTGTCACAGAAATGTCACTGACATTCCGGAATAAAAGCCGTAGCCAGAATGTATTTGGTCTAAAGATTTCTATTTCTGCGGATACAAAGGGAATTGAATTTGAGAGAAACTCTTTTTATGTTCAGAGACTGACTCCAGGAGAAGCAATTACCCTGAAACAAAAGGTCACTATAGCAGAGGACTGTACTCCAGGTCAGGCAACAGTTTCTTTTTCTCTGGATTACGAAGATTCAAAAGCGACGGGAGCGACAGGTACAGAAACGCTGTCCTTTCAGATCACTCAGCCGGCGCGTGCAAAACTGGAAGCTTCTGATATTCCTTCTGTTTTATATACCATGGATACGGTAGAAATTCCGGTGAAAGCAATGAATCTTGGAAGGGATAAGATATATAATGCAAGTGTCCGGCTGGAAGCAGACGGATTGAACCCAAAAGAGTCCGCTTTTTTAGGAACATTAGAAGCTGGAACCGCAGTACAGGGAAGTCTCCGTGTGTATGTAAAAGGAAAATCAGAAGAAGATGACGGTTCTTTTCCTGGCAGGATTACCGGAAAACTGATTCTTACTTATGAGGATGCAGCCGGCAATTCCTATGAGGAAAGTACAGAGTTTGAGTCTGAGATTAAAGAAGCTAAAATCCAGTCTTTAAAAATAGAGGATGACCAGGAAGAAACAAACAGCTGGTGGTATTCCGTTATTGCAGTTATTGCAGTACTGCTTGTTTCTGTGATTCTACTTCTTTTGGGTAAGCTTCATAAGAAAAACATACTTCTGGAAGAAACCAGAAAGGTGGATGCCCATTGAAAAAGAATAGAATAGATAGTTTTACCTGTTTTGTAGGTTTTCTTCTGATATTGGCATTATTTTTCTCTATAAAGCTTTTTGCAGGAATACAGGATGGGAAAAAACAATACTTGGCACTGGTTTCCCTTGGAGACCTTACTTATGATGATGATTTTTTGAAAAAGGCAAAAAAAATAGAAGGGATAAAAGAGATATGGCCAGTTGTGGAAATTCCAGTAACCATCAAGATTGAAGATTATACGGAAACAGCCACCTTTTTAGGAATAGATCTGAATGCGTTTGGAGAAAATCCAGAGCAGAATGATTTAGGAAATACACCGGTGTTGTTGCTTGGAAGTAAAGCATTGCAAAACATGAAAGACTCAAATAATCATTCCATTTCAAAAAAACAACAGGAAAAATTCCTGCAAATGGGAGAAAATCTAACCATTTCTTATGCACTTGCTGGAAATACAAAAGAGCTTTCTGGCGCGGCAGATCATCTAGTATCCTTGACTGGGCACGAAGAAAATGAACAGCAAACTGTTTATCTTCCATGTAAAGTAACTGCCGTAACGGAAAATGAAGATATCTATATTCCTTTATCACAGGCGCAGGAGCTTTGCAGTGAGATGGGTGAGCCGCTTAAAATTACAAAAATTTATTTGAAAGTGAATGGAAAAATGAATCTGGAGAAGGCAAAAAAATTATTTGAATAAGGTATTCTTGCAAAATTAATTTGTATCAATCTCTGGTATTCATTTGACTAACTATTGTATTTTGTGCATGTTTTATGTAATTTTATCCATGTACTTATTTAAAAGAAAAGTATATACTTTATTCTTGTAAATAAAAGTATTTTATTCCCCTAAGGCTTGCTCCATTGTCTGCATGACAGGCAATGGAGGCCTTCTTCCAACGTATTAATCATAATAAATTGGTATTTTTGTAAATTGTACCATATAATGGAAAACTGTTAGATTGTGATCTTTTAGATACAATTTAGCAGTTTTTTATATGATGGAAATCCAATACAAAAAACCACTTTTTCATGCTATACTTCATTTATGAATTATAGCAAGATCAACACCAATAAAAAGGTCTGGGCAGTCTTGCTTAATTTGATATTGTAGGGAAGTCAAATGCAATGCGGTACTTCCGTATTTGCCACTCTGAAAACCTTTGAGCCCTCGCTCCGTCATATATTAAACAATTCGCCTTGCTGTATTTTCTGCAAAGTTCGTTGTAGGTAATGCGATTTTTTTATTCAAAAACAATACCCACTCTTGTTTCCGTTTTGGGAAAGAATGTAATTTATAGTAAATGAGTAGAAATTGCGATTGTTTTTTGGTACAATATATTGATTAGTAGTGAAATAGCTGGCGGGATTTATGCGTAAGAGTGAAACTTTTATCCTGCCTTAGCCGAAGATATCCCAGACTTTGTTCGGGAAAAGGGTGTGAATATATGGTAAAAATTATTTCAGACAGTACCTGCGACCTTTCACAGGAATTATTGCGAAAATATGAGATTGACATTCTTCCGCTTCATATTCTTCTGGATGATAAAGAATATGAAGATGGAAAAAACATTACTCCGGATCAGATCTATGCCTGGTCTGATGCAAACAAGACAACACCTAAAACTTCTGCACCTGCCCTGGCAGATGCCATGGAGCTTTTTCGCCCCTATGCAGAGGCTGGAAGGGAAATTGTCTGCTTTTCTATTTCAGCAGGTATGTCCACTTCTGGAAATGTGATGCGCCTTGCTGCTGAAGAACTGGGGGCTTCTGACCGAATAAAAGTAATCGATTCTGCAAACCTTTCTACCGGTATCGGCCTTCTTGTAGTAGAAGCTGCAATTATGGCAAAGAATAACCGGACAGCTTCCCAGATTGTTTCTGAGATAGAGAAGTTAAAACCAAATGTGAGAGCAAGCTTTGTGGTAGATACCCTTACTTATTTATACCGAGGCGGACGCTGCAATGCAGTAGCGGCTATGGCCGGAGGTGTTTTAAAACTGCATCCCAGGATTGTAGTGGAAGATGGTGCAATGAATGCATCTAAGAAATACCGTGGAAAAATTGCTTCTGTTGTCATGAACTATGTAAAAGATATGGAAAAAGATTTAAAAAAAGCGAGACCTGAACGCGTATTTATAACACATTCTGGCTGTGAACAGGAAACTGTAGAAAAAGTGAGGGCTTATCTGAAAGAACTTGACATTTTTGATGAGATACTGGAAACCAGGGCTGGCGGTGTTGTATCAAGTCATTGCGGACCTGGTACGCTAGGTGTTTTGTATATTGCAAAATAAAGAATGCATTGCGATATCTGCCATATGCTTCATTACTATAAACCCGCAGTAACACGAATATATTTCGTATTTACAGAAGCACTGGAAGAAAATGGTATTCTGACTCAGAAATAATAAAAAACAGGACAGCAAAGGAGAACAAGCCTATGTCAACATTAACAATCATTATATCACTCATTATTTTAGCAGTTTACATTTTCTTACTGGTTGCAAAGCAAAATAATAAAAGTAATCCAAAAACAAATGGAATGCTGATGGTTGTACAGGGAGCTTTATGGACTGTGATCGCAGTAAGCAACTGGGCTGAGAATACGGTTGTAAACCGGAGTGGTTACATTATAGTAATTGTTTTATCGTTTATCTGTGGAATCCGGGAGCTTATTAAGCAGCAGTAAAAAATGAGAATGGCTAAAACTGTTCCTTTAGGTGGAGATGTTAAAAATGATTCATGATTTAATGTACATTGAACTTAAAACGGGATATTCAGATGATGGTCCGGCATGGATCGGATATGTGAAAACTTCAAAGAGTAAGAAAACAATCTATTTTAATAACCATGCCTTTCAAAAATATAATGGCAATTATTCCAATTATATAGATATTGAGAATGGCGACGAATATTGGATTTCTGGGTTGAAGAAGAAAGAGAGTAATCGTTATTGGGATGGGCATGGAAAAATCATGATTGACCGCAGAGCTGTTAAGGAATATCTTTCTCTGATTGGAGAAAAAGCGCTACCGTTAAATTTATTTGAAGTGACTGATATTGAAGATAAATTCCCGATTGAAAGGGTAAACCGGATGTTGAACCCAAAGATTACAAATATTGATAATTTTCAATGTCCATAAAGCAACTTTTGATGTTGAAAGTATCTTTGAATATCGTAGACATACAATGTCTGATTGAAAATTCGTGGATTCTCATTTTATGTCGTGGTAATTTTGTTACATATTGGTAAACTGTAAGTGGAAGAGAGGTAGAGACATGGACACAAAAAAGATCGGAGCTTTTTTAAAGCAATGTCGTAAGGAAAAAAATCTGACACAAGAGCAGCTTGCTGAGAAATTCAGAGTGTCTGCAAGAACAGTTTCCAGATGGGAAACAGGAACAAATATGCCAGATCTTAGCATACTTGTTGAGCTTGCTGAATATTACGATGTTGAAATGAGAGAACTCCTGGATGGAGAAAGGAGCCAGGCTATGAATAAAGAGATGAGAGAAACTTTGGACAAAGTTGCAATGTATGAAGAATGGACAAAACGAAAAGCACTACAGGCTGGAAATCTTGCCTTTGCATCAATGTTTGTGATTGGTGTAATGGCAATTATTATTCAAATGTTATTGACAATAAATATTCGTTTTATTTTAGGAGAGACAGTAAGTGTTTTAGCCGGAGGAATCCTGTATGCAGCTATTATGATATACAATGGAATATGGGATAAATGTTTGTCCCAAAATACTACTGTATGGAGGGATTTTCTTACCAGCGTATTATGTTCAGGAATTTTTGCTTTCCTCTATGGCGTATGCTTGTTAAGAATGGGGGCTACAGAAACACAGATAACACGATTAGCTTTTGAATTTTGGATTGGTATTACTATTGTCGCATTTATTATTCTTAGAATTCTGACATTTATCAATCGGAAAAAGAAACAAAATCCAACAAATACTCAAAATATAAAAGAAATTTCACCATTATCTAAGATGGAATATATCAAGATTTACAATGCACAAAATATAATAGAAACGGAACAACTCATGGAAATGTTAAGCCAAAATGGAATAATGGCTTTTTCACAGGAGGCAAGTGCGAATGTTGCGATGCATGGGGCACCTGGCTTTGGAATATATGGAATGGATATATTCGTAAAAACTGATGATGCAGAAAATGCAGTAGAGCTGATTAAGGAGATTCGAAATCAAGAAAAGCAGTAGAAAATTGGTATTCTTGATAAAAAAATTGGATTCAGATGACAAAAGGAGAATGGCTAAAGCTGTTCTCTTTTTTTGCTGTCAGGCAGAAAGAAGTGTGCATGATGAGCTATACATTCTTACAAACATCTCTTAATGATAGGAACTAAAAAATGCAGCTTTTGGCACTTTTTAACAGGGAAAAGTTAACATATGTTAATTCAAAAAAAGTTGCACAAAAAGTATTGCTTTATTTTTGAGGGGAGGCTAAAATACCGATAGTTAGAGAATGCTAACAAGTAATGGCATAGTGGATATGCCTTTTTTACATCCCATTAGTTAGATGCAACTGAATTATATTTGAAGTCGGTAACAAAAGGTATATTAGGTGAACCGCAAGGATGGGAAAGTATATTACAGGGAGAACCTGTTAATATAAAAGGCATTGCCGCAAATAACATTATAGCCAGAAAAGAGAAAGAGGAGGAAAAGAAAATGCTGAATTCAAAGATGAAACGCAGTATGGCGTGGATCATGTCGGCAGCTGTGATCATGTCAGCAGCACCAGTATCAGCGGCAGATTTCACAGCTGAGGCAGATGTGGAAGTGACCGCAGAGGCAGCAGACGCAGGAGCAGAGGAAAATACAGATGCACCAGAGGCAGAAGCAGAAGAAGACGGAGGCTTCGGTTCTGGGGAGATGATCTCTGAGGAAAATACAGCCGAGGCTGGAAGCGACGAGACCGGACTGACAGATGAGGAAAATGCCGGGGATGAGAGCGCAGACTTCATGGACGGATTCTCAGATGGAAGTGCGGAAGAAGAGAGCTCTGATATTTCGGATGAATTTACAGATGAAGGAATGTCTACGGAAGAACTGGTTCAGGCATTTGCAGAAGCTGGAACGGAAGATCCTGCACCTTGGAGTAGTGTTGATTCTCTTCCAGCAAGAACTTATGAAAATGTAACAGCCAATTTATATGTACCAGGTGCACAGAATAAAATTTTAGGAGTAAATGCTTACCTTAATAATCCTGCTGATCCGACAGGAATGAGTGGAGTTTTTGGAACACCTACCGAACCAATGTATAACGAAGCTTCCATGGTGGTAAATGAAAATGGAAAAATCACCTTAACAATTGAACTGAAAAATCAGGTGTTTGAGCTTTTACAGGTTAAAGATGGAAAAAATATTCATGTCAAAGAAGTTGAAAGAAGTGATACCTGGGCATATGATAATGTCGATAAGGTTGACATGGGTGATGGTACTTTTAAAGGACGAATTACAAAAATTGTTTTTGAATTAGATGATTTTAGCGGCTTGTACACACTTGGTGATTGCGTAGAATTTGGAATTATATTATATGATGAACAAAATCCAGATAAAGATGTCAAATGGTATGTACCGTTAAATCTTGCAGTAGATTTTGAAGAACAGAAACCAGACGTAAATATTTCAAATAAAGCTTTTTTTAATGATGATGCAAGAGTGGGAATCGCTGCCCGTGGACGCGACATGGATAAAGTGGTTGCAGATATTCATGAAGTGACATCTGGTGAAGAATTTGATAAAGTTGACACATTTATGAAGGAAAATTGTGCAGAACAGCCTAATTATAAACTGTATTATTTTTCTCTTAATAGAACCGATGGAAAAGATATTTCTGAATCAAAATTAAAATACAGTTTCTTTAAAAGTGTATTTCACGAAATAAATAACAATTCTGCACAGGTTTATCAGTGGCAGGGGAATTCTCTAAGCGAAATGAAAAATGAGGGGAATACCACAAGAGAATACTGGAATGGACAAGATGGGGATATCTGGGAAGCGGTAACAATATATGAAGGCTTGAAATTTGGATATGTAATAATCTGTGACAAAAATTCAAATGTAAAATGTCAGAGGACTTTCACAGATGAATCAACAGGGATATCCGCAATATATCATGGATTTAATAACAGCGATATATGTAATATATCTGGGAATGACTCCATGCCATGAGAATTAGAGGTGCAAAAGCATTCTCAGATAGAAACAACAATTACTTGCAAAGGAGAACAAACGTGAAAAAACAATTCATCCCCCTTCTGGCAGCCCTGTGCCTTAGCGTAGCTGACATATCTGTTCCGGTCCTTGCTGCGGATACAAGCGAATACATCCCCTCCGGCATTGAATACTCCGGAAGCCAGGATGCTTGCGATGTAAACGTAGGCTTAATTATGGGACCGCCGTCCATGGGAATGGGCTGGTTCATCAATGAAGCAAAAGAAGGTAACACCTATAACAACTTAAACTTCGAGGTAGGTGGTGTAGATTATACCGCCCTCGCCTCCAAGTTCAATACCGGTGATTATGATATTATCCACTGCCCGTCAAACGTAGGAGCCATCCTTTATAACAACGAGGACTTAAAGGAAGATGCCGTTGTCATTGACATTGGAAACCTTGGACTTCTCTATGTGATGACTACCGATCCTTCTGTAAAGTCCATGCAGGATCTCCAGGGCAGGAACGTGTACTCCATCGGAGAAGGCGGACCGCCGGAATACACCATGGGCTACCTTCTGGAGCAGGAAGGACTTGACAACGTGAACATGTCCTTTAAGTCCACTCCGTTTGAAGTATTAAATCTTCTCCAGGACGAGGAAAACAGCATTGCCCTACTTCCACAGCCATTTGTGGAAGTAGCAAAGCTTCTGGTTCCTGGTATTTATACTCCGATTGACATTACAGAGGAATGGAACAGTCTGAACCTGGAAAGCGGTGCAAAGTCTGTTACCACCATTACCATTGTGAGAAAATCTTTCTTAGAGGAACACGAAGAGGCAGTTGTAGAGTACCTGAACATGTGCAAGAAATCCGTAGACTACTGCCTGGAAAATCCAAAAGAAGCAGCAGACTGGACCGATGAGTTTGAGACCTTCTTAAATGGGGAAGTGGCAGAGGCTGCGGTACCTTATGTAAATATGTGTGCCATTACAGGTCAGGAAATGAAAGACAAGTTATCCGGATTTTTACAGATCATGTATGACTACAATCCGGATGCAGTAGGCGGTGCAATGCCAGGGGATGACTTCTACTACATTCCGCCGGAAGGCTCCATGATTGAGAGTACCGTGGATTCCGAAGCAGTAAAAGAAGAAGCAAAAGCAGACAGCGAGACTGCCACAGATAATTCTCAGACAGACAGTGATACAGAAGAAACTGTAGAACTGATCCCGGCAGAAGAAGGAATCTATACCGTATCTGCGAACATCTGGTTCAAGAAAGAAGATTCCGGTCTTCCGATGAATCCGCATATTACCAGTGATATTTTCCCACCGAAGGATCCGGTGGTAGATAACGCCACTTTAAGCATAGACAGTGACCTTCACGCTACAGTAGAGATACCGATCCTTATTAAGAGCCGTATTATGAATATCAAAGAGATCGAAGGTCTTAACATTGTGGATTCCACAAGAAATGACGACGGTTATCTGACCAGCATTACCGTAGACCTTGGAACCATCGAATACCAGAACGAAGTCATTACACAGACCTGTAACATTTCCCTGGATATGGGAGACCTTGCCATGACCATCTCCGGTTTTGACAAGGAACAGCAGTGGCCAGCTACCTTCCAGGTAAATGGCTTCGAGAAGACTGGTGTCCAGACCGCAGATGCAAGAGGGGAATCCTCTGATATTGACGATGCAAGCATTGATGCAGCTACCGCTATGGCATTTGGAACCAGCAGCGATAGCAATACCAACGGCAGCGAAACCAGCGATAGTGAAAACAGCGACAGTGACGCATCCGATGGTAAATAACAAAGCCTCCTTTTTTCTAATTTTCTAACCAATAGGCATCTGCCGGGCACCCGCCCGGCGGTATGCCACTTAAAACCTGAAGCAGTACCAGAGCGTGCTCCAAAAGCATTCCTACGATCTGCACGCCCCAGCCAGGAGCTGTCTGGCAGTGCTTTGGGTTTTACACAAAATATAAAACTAGGAGAAGTGTATATGGAAGAAATGATGAAGCTGATGAAAGGAAAGAAGCGCACCAGAAAAGAAAAAATCCGCATGGCGCTGATCGTTCTCTTTTGGCTGATCCTGTGGGAGATTGCAGACCGACTGATTGATAACCGGATCATCCTAGTTGGACCAACACATATACTGATCGCACTGGCAGACCAGATGGGGCAGAGTGATTTCTGGATCACCTGTGGGGCATCCTTTTTAAGAATCGCAGTAGGATTTATCTTATCTTTCATCGGCGGTTTTGTACTGGCTCTTGTCTGTTATAAGTATAAGATCATCCGGGACTTTTTAGAACCGATCATGATTATGTTAAAGACCGTGCCGATGATTTCTTTTGTCATCATGCTGCTAATCTGGGTAGGAAACCAGGCACTTACCATTTACCTGTCTTTCCTGATCGTTCTGCCGATCATCTACACCAATACCCTTCAGGGACTGGAAAATGTAGACGTGCAGCTTCTGGAGATGGCGAAGGTATTCCACCTGGCACCCTGGAAAAAGTTCATTTATATCTACCGTCCGGCATTTATGCCCTTTGTCATGTCCGCCAGCAAGCTGGCGCTTGGCATGAGCTGGAAATCCGGTATCATGGCAGAGGTTATCGGTACCCCGAAGCCCTCCATCGGAAGGGAAATGTATGCAGCGAAAACCTATCTGGAGACATCCAAACTGTTTGCCTGGACGATCGTAGTGGTTGTCCTTAGTGTTGTTTTTGAAGTCTTTTTCATGTGGATCTTAAAGAGGCTCAGTGCCCCGATGGGCTGGCTGGTGTCCGGAAGAGATGACGGTGACGACGATTTTGACGACGATGAGGATGACGGGGAATGGCCTGACGAAAATGCAAAAGAAGAGGTGGAACAGGCGTGTCACTTGAAATAACAAATTTATGCAAATCATTTGGAGATAAGAAAGTTCTGCATAACTTAAATATGCGCCTTGAAGACGGCGGGATCTATTGTCTTATGGGACCTTCCGGTATGGGAAAGACCACACTTCTTCGGATCATTATGAACCTGGAGACGAAAGATTCCGGAAGTATCCGTTGGATCAGCCAGGATGGAAGCGAACAGGAGATGAACCCGGAGGCGGAAATTTCCGCAATGTTTCAGGAGGACAGGCTGCTCCCCTTTTTAAATGCCATTGAAAATGTAAATATGATGTATGAGAAGAAGCCTTCTGTCAGGGAAATCAGCAGTGACCTTTCCCTGATCCTTCCAAAGAAATGTCTGCGCCAGCCGACGAGCGAGTTATCCGGCGGTATGAAGCGCCGTGTATCCCTTGCCCGCACTATGCACTTCCAGGGAAAAATGATCATCTTAGATGAGCCATTCACTGGACTGGATATGAAGACAAGAAAAAATGTAATCGAATATGTGTTGAAAAACAGAAGGGGCAGGATCCTTCTGGTGGCTACCCACGGAGAGGAAGATGCAGAGCTGCTTGGCGGTAAGATTATCCGTCTGGAGGGATGCCAGGATGTAAAGGCGCTTCAGGTGGAAGCCGCACAGAAACAGATCCAACGTGAAGAAATCCTCCTTCAGGCAGAGAACATGGTAAAACAGATGGACAGCACGCAGCTGAAAAGGCTTGTCCAGATGATGAAAAAAATGCAGGAAAACACCCTGGAGGCAAATGAGCAGGAAGCATTGGTCAGTCAGCTTATGGGGAAAGGAAAAGTCCCGGTCATGGCAGATATTCCACGGGAAGAGTGGAGCAGGGCGCTGCGCCAGCTTTCCGGAAAAAGCAGAAGCTATGAGGCTGGGGAGATCCTTTGGAATGTGGGAGATGTGATTACGGATTTCCCAGTGATCTTAAAAGGCTGTGTGGATGCCTATATGGTAAATGACAAAGGGCAGGAATCAGAGATCAGCAGGTTTACGGCTGGGAACTGTTTCGGGGAAATGCTTCCTGTGAGGAAAATCCCAAGCCCGGTGCTGGTAAAGGCGCTGGAACCAACAGAAGTTATTTATCTATCAAAAGAGTGCTTAAAGAGTACGGAGTATGACAGTGAGAATGCGCTGCGCAATCTTTTGCTCTGGGGGATTATTGACAGCATGGCGGATAAGCTCGAAATTGTAACCGATAAGCTGGATCTGATGGCAAAGCCCATTGAAGCCAAGATCCTTGCCTACCTGGAAAAGATGCCGGAGGATGAAGCGGGCTGCCGTGTTATGGACCGTTCCCAGACAGAGCTTGCGGATTACTTCCAGATCTCCAGACAGTCTCTGTCCAGGGAACTGGCTGCCATGGAGACAAAAGGGCAGATTTTGAAGGTGGGCGTGAAGAACATTAAAGTTTTGAAATAATACCAGGATAGCGAAAATCAGGGCAAATCAATATAGAAGATACTTCATTTTCGCTGTATCAGAAATATAACCAAATAAGAGGAAAGCAGGAAAAATAAAAATGCAGAGTTTTGGTATTGATCTGGGGGCGTCCACCATCAAGGTGGTGCGCCTTCAGGAAGATAAAATTGTATATAAAAAAATAGAAAAGCATTTCGGAAAGATCCTCCCTACCTTAAAAGGAATGCTGGAAGATGCCTGTCCAGATGAAGAAGAATGGATGGCAGTCGGTGTTACGGGAAGCAATGCCCGTGTACTGACGGAGGAAGAGCCTGCTGTTTATTACCTGGGGGATATTCCGGCGGTAACAGAAGGCGTGAAATTCCTGGTACCGGAAGCTGGCAGCGTGATCGAGATCGGAAGCCAGGGAGCCAGATTCATTACGAATTTACAGGAGAAGGCACCGGACTTTGCAGTGAATGAACACTGTGCTGGCGGTACTGGTTCTTTCTTCGAGGACCAGATGTCACGTCTTGGAATGCAGATGGAAGAGTATTCAGATGTGGTGCGCCAGGCACGTTCCATCCCAAGGCTGTCCGGCAGGTGTGCGGTATTTGCCAAGACGGATATTATCCACAGACAGCAGGAGGGTGTCACAACACCGGATATACTCCTGGGACTGTGCTACGCCATGATTCGCAATTATAAAGCGACTATTGTAAAAAATCTTCCGGTGAAAAAGCCAGTTGTCTTCACTGGCGGCGTAACCGAGAACGCCGGAATGGGAGAGGCAATCCGCAAGGTTTTCGGGCTTCAGGACGAAGAACTTGTGATCCCGGAACTGGCACTTTTTTCTGGTGCCGTAGGTGTGGCAGTACATGCGTACCAGAAAGCCTGTGAAGAATTTGGAAAAGGAAAAAATGCGTCCCTTTCTGATCTTACAAAAGAACGGATTGAAAAGGATACGTTCCTTCAGGATATTTTTATAAACCGGAAAACCCTGGAGGAGGTAATGAAAATTGGGGAGCAGAAGTTAAGCGCCCACCGTTCTTCTCTTCCAAAACTGGTGTTAAAGCCAGGTACCGATTTATCCGAGCCTGAGGCAACCGGACAGATCCCGAAAGATGGCTGTGCCCTTGGTATTGATATTGGCTCCACCAGTACGGATCTTGTTATCATGGACCAGCGGGGAAACATCATTGATTTCCAGTATCTGCGTACTGCCGGTAATCCGGAAAGGGCAGTACGCTCCGGTCTGGCAGCAATTAAAGAAAAATATGGAGAAATCCACTTTACCGCAGTAGGAATTACTGGCTCCGGTCGTAAGCGTCTGGGAGACATGATGGGGGCTGATGCCATTAAGGACGAGATCACGGCACAGGCAAAGGCGGCAGCATTCGTGGATCCTAAAGTAGATACGGTCTTTGAGATTGGTGGACAGGATTCCAAATACATTTCTATTAAAGATAAAGAAGTTTGTGACTTCATGATGAATAAGATCTGTGCAGCTGGTACTGGTTCTTTCGTGGAAGAACAGGCAGCTCGTATGGATATCCCCATTGCAGACTTTGGTCCGCTGGCACTGACTTCTGATAACCCGGCGGAGCTGGGCGAGCGCTGTACGGTCTTTATTGAAACTGCCATCACATCAGCAGAAAGCTCCGGGGCAAGCCAGGCTGACATTGCAGCTGGTCTCTGCCATGCCATTGTGAAGAACTATCTGCATAAAGTAGTGGGAACCAAGAAGGTGGGAGACCACATCGTACTCCAGGGCGGCGTAGACTATAATCCTGGTATTGTGGCTGCTTTCCAGAGTGCTTATGGGGACAAGGTTACTGTATCCCCTGTATTCTCCATCAGTGGTGCCTACGGTGCCGCAATCCTGGCTTATGAATCCATGGGAATTACCGTGGGTGAGACCTACATGAACCAGGAGCCAGCGAAAGAAAGTACCTTCCTTGGCTTTGATTTCCCAGCTACGGAACGCAACCGTGAGGAAGTATCTGAGGAAATCCGTAAGAACAAACTCTTATATAAGATGGCAGGACAGTTTTCCGTCAGAGGATATGATGCCACTATTGATCCGAATAAGAAGACCATCGGGGTTCCCCTTGTCCTGGTTATGTTTAAGTTCTTTACCCTGGCAAATGAGTTTTTCCGGGACTTGGGCTACAATGTAGTGCTGTCCCATACCAGCAACGAAGAGACGGTGCAGCTTTCCCAACAGTATGCACAAGGAGAGACTTGTTACCCGGTAAAACTGGTATATGGACACATGATGGATCTGGCCAAGCAGAAGGTGGATTATATTTTTCTCCCCAATATCCACACCATCAAGCACCCACACGCCCATGCAGCTCACAACTATGCCTGCCCTTATATGCAGACAGCAGCCCGCTCCATTTACGATTCCCTTCATCTGAAGGGGCAGGGCATTGAACTCATCAGCCCGGTATTTGATCTGGACCTTGGGGCAACGGCTATGGCAAAGGCCATGATCGGCGTAGGACAGAGCCTGGGATTTAGTAAGCCGAGATGCATGAAAGCCATGATAAAGGGTGGAATTGCCGTACAGAAGAACATGGCAGGTACCGAGAAACTGGGTGCTGAGATCATGGCAGACTTAAAGCCAGAGGATAAGGTGCTGGTTATCATCACCCGAAACTATGGCTACGCAGATCCAATCCTGAATATGGGTATCCCGAACATCCTGTTGTCCAAAGGCTACAAGGTTATGACACTTGGCTTCATTCCGGGCATGTCTTTGGATGTATCCAAGGATTATCCGAATATGTACTGGCCTTTCGGTGACCACCTGTTATCCGGTGCGAAGATCGTGGCTCACCATCCGAACCTGTATGCCGTTTACCTTACCAACCACGGATGCGGTCCTGATACCCTTGTAAACCATATGTTCCGTGAAGAGATGGGGGATAAGCCGTACCTTCATATCGAGGTGGATGAGCAGTATTCGGCAGTCGGTATTATTACCCGTATTGAGGCGTTCCTTAACAGTATCTCCCACAGACCGCCAGCCCAGATGCCAAAAGATTTTAACATCCTGGATGTGAAGATGAAGCCAGCCAATATTAAGTTCAAGCCGGATAAGGACAAGACACTTGTACTGCCGGATCTTGGTTACCACACTTGGTACTTGGAAAACTATTTTGAACAGTGCGGCTATAAAAAGAGAAAAACACTGCCAGACTATTCCCGTGAAGTATTGATGAAGGGACGTGCAGAGACCAACTCCAAGGAATATCTGCCGTTCCCAGTGATGTTAGGTCAGATTTTGACCTTGTTGGAAGAGACACCGAAAGAAGAGCAGAAGGATTTACAGTTCTTGATCCCATTTAACGAGGGTGCAGATGCAGATGGACAGTATGCAAGAGCCGTCCGGACGGTACTGGACCGCAAGGGATATGAGCATGTGGACATTATCGCACCGATCCTGGAGACACTTCCAGTGACCGCAGATGATCCGGAGCTTCTGATGAAGGCTCTGGTTTGCGGCGACATCCTTTACAGTGCCGATCCGCATATGCGGGATCAGTGTTACCGCTCTCTGCTTCCAGATGGCAGCCTCCATGAGTGGAAAGACCTGCGCCGCTGGGCGAAGGAGATCGGAGAAGAAAGTACCTCAGCCAAATCACTGGGATTAGTTGGAACCTCTGCCAGCCTGACCAGCTTAAATGAGGGAATCCTGGAGCAGCTGGAGTATGAAGGAATCCTGTGCCGCCGGGCACCGCTGTCTGAGATGATGCTGTTTCTGTGGAAAGAAGCCTCTGGCAATAAAAATGCGACAGAGTTTTTCCAGAAATGGGAAAAACAGCTGTTGGCAATCCATGAGCGCCTGGGAGATAGAAGCAGCTTCAGCCAAGACCTAAGTGGGCTTCAAAAACGTGCCGATGAGTATCTGTCAGACTACTCTGGTGCCAATGGACGATACCGTTATGCAAAAGCACTGGAACTGGGTGAGAACTGCAGCGGTATCCTGATGATGGCACCACGCTATGAAAACACTGCTATGGTGCTGAATATGAGAGGAATCCACGACCACTGCCAGGCACCAGTTTATGACCTGTCCCTGGATGGGGACTTCGACGAGGCAGGATGGGAGAAACTTAGATCCTTCTTGTATTATTGTGAAGTATAACAGGCACATTATGCTTAGTACAGCGAATATTAAGTAGCCACTATGTTGATTAGTTTGACTTTTCATATACTGCGTCAATATAACAGATACTTAATTTTCACTGTACTGGGTACAATATAAATTAAAAAAGGAGACATAAAAAATGACAGGAATTAAGAACATCAACAAAGCAGAAGTCATGGCTTTAAAAGATCAGGTAGAATACCAGGACGGACAGGTAGTCAGCAAAACACTGGCGCAGAACGAACACGTAAGTGTTACTCTGTTTTCTTTTGACAAAGGCGAAGAGATCAGCACCCATGAATCCGGCGGGGATGCCTTCGTGACCTGTCTGGATGGTGTAGGAAAAGTAACTATTGATGGCGAGGAATATATCCTAAAAGAAGGCGACTCCATCGTCATGCCAGCAAAACATCCCCATGCGGTATATGGACAGGAACAGTTCAAGATGCTGCTGCTAGTAATTTTCTAAGGCTGGCAGTAAAAGAAACTTACTTTCGTTTCATTTTATAAGAGACAAGGTCATTTAGGACGCATTATAGTTACATTGTTAATTTTGGAAAAGTAGAAGGGTTAGAAAAAGGCGTACTACGGTTGAAATGCGGAATAGAACTGAATGTTTCAAGAGCAAAGAAAGAAGAGTTTACCGAGGCACTGTTTGAATATCTGAGGGAAAGGAATGGTTGATCTGATGAGTTTGCTAAGTGATGCTTAGTACAAGAATGTGAAGAAAATGGAGAGAAGGTTTTAAAAGAACTCTCTGTAGAGGAAATCTATAATTATTACGAACAAGCAAATATCAAAGAGAAGGAGTGGATCAAACAATTAGTTTTTGAATGCCAAATTGTGAATGTGAAATGAGTAAAGCCGAGAGTATTAATCTATCTCGGCTTTAGTATTTTTCCAAATTTTTGAATCGTCGATATTCTAAGGGTGATAATCCAAGCTGTTTTTTAAATACAGCTGCAAATTTCCCTTGATTAGAATAGCCGACCTGTTCGGATATTTCGGCAATCGGACGCTTTGTGTCCGAAAGAAGCCTTGCGGCTTCGTTCATACGGATTTCCCGCAGCCAGGTGGATATATTCTGTCCATATACGCCTCTAAAATAATTTTTCAGGCTGGTTTCACTGACCGAAAAGCGTTCTGCAATCTGCCGTACAGGAATGTGCTGGCAAAGATCATCTGAGAGAATTTGCGCTGCCCTTTTTGCAATTTCAACCTGCGTTTCCGTGTAGAAGCCGCAGGTTTTCGGAGGCCGGATTTCCATGTTAAAAAGCCGGTGGAGAAGTTCAAGCGTATAGATTTGCAAATGGAAGGCAGAGGGCTTTTCAGATAGCCGCCAGAGTTTTTGAAATATATTTTCCAGCTCACTGTCCGCTCCGTTGATATATGTCTTATGGTTGCCACAATAATTTTCTTCCAGCGTAGGGAGGTCAAGTGAAAAAGATTTCAAAAGTTCACCGCAGGACTGTAAAAGAAGTGGCAGGTCAAAGTATATTTTTATGCCCTGATATTGCCGTGTGGGAAAGATATATTCTTTCTGTGCGGTCTGTTCACTGACACAAAAATCATTTTCCTTCAGGTAAATGTAGGAGCCGTCATCCAGAAGCAATTCACTTCTGCCCGAAACGCAATAGTTAATCAGCAAAGGCTTTAGATTTGAATTTTCATCCGACTCCGGCCATACGGGAGCGTTTACAAAAATAAAAGCCAAAGTCAGCCCCGGAAAGAGCGTATGGAATCTCATGCGTCCCTTGCCATCTGCCCGATCCAAAAGCAATGTGCTGCTATTTGGACTGTTTTTCAAGGTCACACCAGAAACAGCATCGCTGTTTTCTAAAATGTTGCATATCATGTTACGCAACTGCTTCGCCCCTTTCATCATGCAAAATCGCTGATATTATTATACCTGCGAGAAAACTCCCGGTCAATGGATATTCTGGCAGAGCGAAAAAACTCCTTGCTATACGGGCTTAAAATACCGATATGTGCATAGAAGCACAGCTGATTGTATGCTATCATTAGGGTTAGTTAGCAAGAACTAACAAAGACGAAAGTAATCATGTTAGGAGGTTTCGCAATGAACAACAAATTGCAAGGAAAGGACTTAATCAACATCGGTATTTTTACGGCGATTTACTTTATCGTCATTTTCGCAGCGGCGTCTATCGGTTTTATCCCGATCTTTATTCCGCTTATCAGCGTGATCGTGCCGCTTGTGGGCGGTATTCCGATGATGTTGTTCTTCTCCAAAATCAAAAAATTCGGTATGCTTACCATCTGCGGAGTGCTGCTGGGTATCATTATGCTGCTGACCGGCATGGGCTGGTGGTGCATCCCTACCGGGCTGATCTTCGGGCTGATTTCCGATTTTATGATGAAAGCCTGTGACTACAAAAATGCCAAGCGCGAAGTGCTGATCCACGGCGTTTTTTCCATGTGGGTAATCGGCGCCTTTATTCCCATCGTTGTGACGCGTGACGCTTACTACCAGAACCTGCTCCCCGGCTACGGTCAGGAATATGCCGATACGCTCATGGCTTATATGCCCGACTGGATTTTGCCGGTACTGCTTATTGCTGCTTTCGTCAGCGGTCTTGTCGGCGGCCTGATCGGACGGAAGATTTTCAAAAAGCACTTTGAGCGGGCGGGAATTGTGTAATGAGCCGCGAACTTCTTGCAAGTCAAAAAAACAATAGCGGAATTTTATTAGACCCCCGGACAAAACTGGCGGTACTGATTACCATAGCTGTCTTTATTTTAGGCGGTTCGTATGAAGGCATCATGCAGTATTACATCATCGTGTTGGCGGCGATCCCGCTGTTACTTTTGTCAGCGGCCAGAAAATGGAAAGGCGCTGTTTTCTATATCCTGATTTTTGGAGGCAGTCTGTGCCTGGAAATGTTCGGTCTGTCACGACTGGCTGGCGTAGCAAACTACATTGCAGTAGCCATTGTTGGCATTCTGCTGAGGTTCACCCCCAGCGTGGTCATGGGATATTTTGTGGTAACGACAACCACGGTCAGCGAATTTGTTGCGGCGATGGAACGGCTCCACCTGCCGCAGCAGATCACCATTCCTATGTCTGTGATGTTTCGCTTCTTTCCCACGGTTGCGGAAGAATGGAGCGCTATTGGGGACGCCATGCGGATGCGTGGCGTCCGCTTTGGTGGTGGAAAAGTCGGTGCGATTTTAGAGTATCGGATTGTCCCCATGATGATCTGCTCCGTCAAAATCGGAGAGGAACTGTCCCAGGCAGCCCTTACGCGGGGATTGGGAGGCCCGGTAAAACGGACGAATATCTGTAAGCTGGGTTTTCATGTGCAGGATGTTATTTTCCTGCTGATCTGTCTGGGAGCATTTGCAGCGCAAATCTATGTGCTTTCCGCAAGGGGGTGAAGGAAATGATCGAATGTCAAGATGTGTCCTTTTCTTATCCTGCCAGTACCCTTCCCGACAGTGAGAGGCAGGCCGGTGGCGCTTTGAAACATATTTCCTGCACTATTGAGGACGGTTCTTTTGTCCTGCTCTGCGGGACTTCCGGCTGTGGGAAAACAACCATGACCCGGTTGTTTAACGGCTTGATCCCCCATTATCATGAGGGGACTTATACCGGCTCCGTCTATCTGGATGGAAAGGATACCCGTGACCTGTCACTGTTTGATATTTCTCTGAAAGTCGGTTCTGTATTTCAAAATCCGCGTTCTCAGTTTTTCAATGTAGACACGACCAGCGAACTGGCTTTCGGCCCAGAGAATCACGGCATAGCGGAAGATCTTGTGCGTGACCGTGTAAAGCGTGTAGCTGCACAGCTAAAGTTGGAGCCGCTGCTTGATAGAAGCATTTTTTCTTTGTCCGGCGGTGAAAAGCAAAAAATCGCCTGCGGATCGGCAGCGGCAATTGACCCGGATATTTATGTGCTTGATGAGCCATCATCCAACCTTGACGCATACGCTATCGCTGATTTCCGACAGCTACTCTTTACTTTGAAATCGCAGGGAAAGACCATCATCATCTCTGAACATCGGCTGTATTATCTGTCCGGCCTCTTTGACCGTGTCCTGTACCTAAAAGATGGAGAAATCGAAGGTGATTATACAGCAGAGAAATTTTGCGGCCTGTCGGCAAGACAGCGCGATGATATGGGATTGCGCCCTCTTGATCTTGCGGGGCTTTCAGAAGTTGAAGGCACGCCGCAGAGAATGAATGAGGCGGTTTGGACGATAAAGAATGTGTCCTTTGCCTATAAGCATGAGCCGGAAACCTTGCATATAACGGAAACCTCTTTCCCATTCGGCAGCGCCACGGCCATCATCGGACATAATGGTGCGGGAAAATCCACCTTTGCCCGGTGCCTCTGCGGGTTGGAAAAGCACTTCAAAGGAACGGTGCAGGATCAGAGCAAGAACTATTCCAGAAAAGAACGATTGAAACTCTGTTATATGGTCATGCAGGATGTAAACCACCAGCTCTTTACCGAAAGTCTTCTGGATGAAATTCTGCTCAGTATGAGAACCGAGAATAAGCAAAGGGCAAGAGAAATCTTAAAGGAGATGGACTTGCTTTCCTTTGAGGACTGCCACCCGATGGGACTGTCCGGCGGTCAAAAGCAGCGCGTGGCGGTTGCCTCTGCGATTGCTTCGGAGCGCCCTCTGATTTTATTTGATGAACCGACCAGTGGCCTTGACCTGTTTCACATGAGGCAGGTTGCCAATGTTGTCAATCAGGTGGCAAATGCCGGAAGAACCGCGCTTGTGGTAACGCATGACCCGGAATTTATTCTACGCTGTTGCAATTATGTCCTTCACTTAGAAAATGGGCAAATTCTGGAAAGTTATTCCATAGAGAACGGCGATGGCCGAAACCGGCTGCTAAAGTTTTTCCTGAATGATATGGAGAAGGAGGTGTCCACAGAATGAAGGAGGAAAAGAAGGAGTCACCCATAGGCGTCTTATGGGGATGGGGCAAACCCTATCACGGGAAATTCAATGGCAGTATTATCCTTGCGGTATTAGGCGTTGCCTGCCAGATGGTGCCCTATTTCTGCGTGGCGCATATTGTCACAATGATGTTGTCTGGGGAACAGAATTATTCCCGCTATGTGACCGCTGGTATTATTGCACTGTGCGGATACTTTGGGAAGGTGCTGTTTTCCTGTCTTTCTACAACGATTTCCCACACAGCGACCTATTACACGCTGCGCGATCTGCGGGAAAATATCACCGCAAAGCTGGCCCGCGTCCCGATGGGGACGATTTTAGATACTCCGTCCGGCCAGTATAAAACAACGATTGTTGACCGGGTAGAAGGTATGGAGCCAACCTTCGCACACCTGATCCCGGAAATGACGGCAAATGTGCTGGTACCGCTTGTTATCGCCGTGTACCTGTTCCTTTTGGACTGGCGCATGGCGCTTCTGTCACTTGTTACGCTGGTGGTGGGCCTTGCTGTCATGTCTGCCGGCATGAAGAATTATCCCGTCAAATGGGAAGGCGCGGTTAAGGCAGGCAAGCAAATGGCAAATGTCATTGTAGAGTACATTGGTGGGATTGAGGTAGTCAAAGCGTTTAGTCAATCCGCCGGTTCCTACAAAAAATATTCTGACGCAGTAAACTATAACGCCAACTACTATGTGGACTGGATGAGAGAAAACCAAAAAACCATGAGCGCCTACAACGCCATTTTGCCATCGGTGTTGATTTGTGTGCTGCCCTGCGGCTTCGCGTTCTGGATCTCCGGCAGCCTGGAACTTTCCACCTTCCTGTCCATTGTGATTTTCTCTCTGGGCCTTGTTGGGCCGATTATTGCGGCCTTTACCTTTACGGACGATTTGGCTGTACTGAGGACAAATGTGGAAGAAATCAGCCAGCTTCTGAACGCCGAAGAACTGAGCCATAAAGAAACGCCGATCAAGCTGGAAGATACCGGCATTTCTCTTAGGTCTGTGTCGTTTTCCTATAACGGGACAACAGAGGTTTTGCATGATGTGAATCTCGCCATCCACCCCGGAACCATGACCGCCCTTGTAGGGCCGTCCGGCTCCGGCAAGTCTACGGTGGCGAAGCTGATTGCCGGGTATTGGGATGTTACATCCGGCAGCATTACCCTCGGCGGCCATGAGCTGAAGGATATGCCGCTGTCTGAAATTGCAGACCAGATTTCCTATGTATCTCAGGACAACTACCTGTTTAACCGCAGTATCCGGGAGAATATCCGCATGGGAAGACCCAGTGCCACGGACGCAGAGGTGGAGCAGGCAGCCAAACAAAGCGGCTGCGACGCCTTTATCCGCAAGCTGGATAATGGCTATGATACGGTTGTCGGCAGCGCCGGTTCCCATCTTTCCGGCGGTGAACGCCAGCGGATTGCCATCGCCCGCGCCATGCTGAAAAATGCGCCGGTTGTCATTTTGGACGAGGCAACTAGCAGCGTTGACCCGGAGAATGAGGACGAATTGCAGCGAGCTATCGAGGAACTGACTCATGATAAGACCAGCACTCATGAAATCGCCAGGTATCTGAAGATTACCGAAAAGGCAGTTTACAGGTGCATGGACAGGCTGAAAGAAAAAGTGAAGAAGATCTTCGAGTAATTCATGATAATCACAAAGCAGGGTGTGATAACAAACTCCACCCTGCTTATCATTTTAGTTAGAAAAAATAAAACTTTTGTCAAAACCAGTATTTAAAAATTTTATCAGTAATAAAGTGCAGAATGATGTTTGGATTGCTGTTTTTATGCAACTATTTCTTGTTGCTCTTGACAAAATCTTTTTTAAAGATTAAAATTATAACAGTGTTATATAGCACTGTTATATAGGAGGTGTGCAAAATAAACGGAAATGGAACGACTTTAGAAAATATCCATCGGGCAGCGAAAGCAGAATTTTTAGAAAAAGGATATAAAGACGCTTCCCTGCGGAATATTGTGAAATCCGTGGGAATGACTACCGGAGCCTTTTACGGATATTACAAAAGCAAAAAAGAACTTTTTGAAGCCATCGTTGGTGAGCATTACGAATATATTCTCAAACGTTTTATAAAGGCACAGCAGGAGTTCGCCGAACTACCAGCTGCCCAGCAGACGGAAGTCATGAGTGACATTTCGGGGCTTTGTATGTACGATATGCTCCATTATGCGTACGAACATTTAGAGGAATGTAAACTGATCCTCTGCTGTTCGGAAGGAACAAAATTTGCCGGGCTAATTGATGAAATGGTGGAGATTGAAGTGGAAGGGACTCATGCCTATCAGGAGGTTTTAAGGAAGCTTGGAAGGCCCTCTCCCCATATTGATCCTTCGCTGGAGCATATTCTGATCACCGGAATGTTTCATACCTTTTTTGAATTGATCATCCACGAAATGCCGCTCAAAGATGCCGAAAACTACGTCAGAGAAATGCGCGCCTTTTATACAGCAGGATGGATGAAAATTATGGGGCAGTAATGCCTTATAATTTTTGCTTGGTAGTTAGCTAAAACTAATCTAAATTCGGATATTGTAAGAACATAGACGTGTTCTCTTTATCATAAACACAAAGAAAAGGAGGAATTTTTTTGAAAAAGCAATCCAATTTATCACGCCTGCTGAAAATTGCAGGCAGCCATAAGTACCTGACCTATGCTTCCTGGGTGCTTTCTGCGATCAGTGCCCTGATTGCTCTGGTGCCATTCTATTACATCTGGAAAATGATCAAGGAAGTATTGGAGGTGGCACCGAATTTTGACCAGGCACAGAACCTGACCGGTAATGGCTGGATGGCAGTATTGTTTGCGGTTATAGCGGTGCTTGTCTACATAGCAGGGCTGATGTGTTCCCATTTGGGAGCATTTCGTATTGCCACAAACCTGCGTATCCAGACCATGGAGCATATTGTTAAGTTGCCTCTTGGGTTTGCCGAGAGTTTTGGCAGCGGAAAACTGCGCAAGATTGTCAACGAATCCAGCGCAGCCACCGAAACCTATCTCGCCCATCAGCTTCCCGACAGAGCCAATGCCATTGCAACCCCCTGCGGTCTTTTGGTGCTGTTGTTCGTGTTTGACTGGAGACTGGGACTATTGAGTCTTGTTCCGGTTGTGCTGGGGTTTCTGATCATGATGGCAATGACCGGAAAGCAGATGCAGGAAAAGATGAAAGAATACCAGAATGCGCTGGATGATATGTCCAATGAAGCGGTAGAGTATGTCCGTGGGATTCCGGTGGTAAAAACCTTTGGCCAGACCATCTTTTCCTTTAAGAAGTTTAAAGACTCCATTGACCGGTATAAAGTATGGGTGATTGCTTATACCAGGCAGCTTCGGACACCGATGATGTTCTATACAGCTGCGATCAACGGCGTTTTTGCCACACTGATTGCCGGAGGACTGTTGCTTACGCAAGACGGTGTGACTTCCGGTTTCTTACTGGATCTTATTTTCTATATCATCATTACACCGGTTATTTCTGTCACACTGACACGCATTATGTTCCAAAGTGAAAACGCCATGATCGTAGACGACGCTTTACAGAGAATTGACAGCGTTTTGCATTTGAAGCCTCTGGAGGAAACGAAACATTCAAAGCATCCTCAAAACGCTTCCGTGGAACTGAAATCGGTTCATTTCAGCTATGATGGAGAAAAAGAAGTATTAAAAGATATTTCACTGACCATTCCTGCAGGACAGACGGTAGCTTTTGTAGGTCCATCCGGCGGTGGAAAAACAACCCTTGCCAACCTGATTTCCCGATTCTTTGATCCCCAGAGCGGAATGGTAAAAATCGGTGGTGTTAATGTGAAAGACATCCCGAAAGAGGAACTCATGAACACGGTGTCTTTCGTATTTCAGAACAGCCGTCTGATCAAGGCATCTATTCTGGAAAATGTGCGTATGGGAAAACCGGAAGCTACCCGTGAGGAAGTTCTGACTGCCCTTCATCACGCGCAATGCGATGATATTCTGGAAAAACTCCCACAGGGTGTGGATACGGTCATCGGTACAAAGGGTGTCTATCTTTCCGGCGGCGAGCAGCAACGAATTGCCATTGCCCGTGTGATGCTGAAAAATGCTCCGATTATCATTCTGGATGAAGCCACTGCCTTTGCTGACCCGGATAACGAAAGCCGCGTACAGGCTGCTTTCTCAAGACTTTCCGAGGGTAAGACAGTGATTATGATTGCCCACAGGCTTTCTACCGTAACAAATGTGGATCAGATCTTTGTCATTTGCGACGGACGGGTTGCCGAGTGCGGAAACAGTCGCGAATTGCTTGCAAAAGACGGTATATTCAGCCGTATGTGGAAAAATTACCAGACTTCCGTGCAATGGAAGGTAACAAAGGAGGTGCAGTGATATGATCAAAAAACTGCAGAAAAAATATGCCCTGTCTGAACAGGGAGCAAAAGACCTGATCAAAGGCTGCCTGGCCTGTGTCCTTCAGAATCTGTCTTTTATGTTTCCGGTGGGACTTTTATATTACCTGGTCAGCGATCTGATGAACGGGGGTGTTCCCGGCGGGAAAATTCCATTTTATGTGGCAGGCTGCGTGGTGTGTATCGGCCTGATACTGCTGACCACTTTCTTTCAATACAATGCCACCTATTTTGCCACTTACAAAGAAAGCGGCATCCGCCGCATTACCCTGGCAGAGCATCTGCGCAAAATCCCCCTTTCCTTTTTCGGGAAAAAGGATTTAGCCGATCTTACCAGTACCATTATGGCGGATTGCACCTTCCTGGAGCAGAGTTTTTCGCATTTTATCCCTGAGCTTGCGGGTTCGATCATTTCTACAGTTCTGATTTCCATTGGTCTGCTCTTTACGGACTGGAGAATGGCACTGGCTGCCTTATGGGTTCTGCCGGTTGCCTTTGCGATTGTGGGATTTTCCGCAAAGATTCAGGAAAATCTGAATCAGAAAGCCATGGATGTAAAGATGGCCTGCGCAGACGGGATACAGGAGTGCATTGAAACGGTTCGTGACCTGAAAGCGAACAATGCGGAGCAGGCATATTTAAAAGGTCTGGAAAAGAAGATCCGTGCCGTGGAGCATCGTTCCATCCTCAATGAATTCGGCCTTGCTGTTTTTGTGGTTTCCGCATCGCTGGTGCTGAAGCTTGGTATTGCAACGGTTGCGCTGGTGGGAGCTGTTTTGCTCATGCAAGGAAGCCTCTCCGTGCTTACATTCTTTATGTTCCTTCTGGTAGTATCCCGTTTATATGACCCTCTGCAGGGCGCACTCCAGAATCTTGCGGCAGTCATCAGTACACGAACCAACATTGCCCGTATGAATGAAATTCTCGATCATCCCATCCAGCAGGGCAACGACAGGCTTTCCAATCAGGGGTATGATATTGTCTTTGACCATGTTGGGTTTGCCTACAATACCGGAGAAACCGTATTGAAAGATGTTTCCTTTACGGCAAAACAGGGAGAGGTTACGGCTTTGGTCGGCCCATCTGGCGGCGGAAAAACAACCGTATCCCGGCTGGCAGCAAGGTTCTGGGATATTAACAGAGGAAAGATTACCGTGGGAGGCATGGATGTATCCCGAATTGATCCGGAAACACTGCTTTCTCTGTATTCCATCGTATTCCAGGATGTTACACTGTTTGACAATACGATTCTGGAAAATATCCGAATCGGAAACAAAGACGCCACAGATGAACAGGTCATTGCGGCTGCGAAACTTGCCAATGTGGATGAATTTGCCAAAAAACTGCCGGATGGATGGCATACCAATATCGGAGAAAATGGCTGTGAACTATCCGGCGGAGAGCGCCAGCGTATCTCTATTGCCCGTGCATTTCTGAAAAATGCGCCGATCATTCTTTTGGATGAAGCGACTGCTTCCCTGGATGTGGAAAATGAAACTCTGATACAGACAGCCCTTTCCCGTCTGATCGCAGATAAAACCGTTCTGGTTATCGCCCACAGAATGCGTACCGTAGCCGGAGCGGATAAGATCGTTGTCCTTTCTGATGGCACCGTGGCAGAAGAAGGATCACCAAAGGATCTGGAAGAAAAGAATGGTGTATATGCCCATATGGTAAAACTGCAGACAGAAAGCCAGAATTGGAAACTTGGGTAAAGAAGGAGGAAATGTAATGAACAAGAACCATTGTAAGCAGGAAAATATCCGACTTGGTACCCACGGAGAAGACTATGGAAGCTGGATGTCCAACCCTGTCTTTTACATCATTGGCGGAATCGGAGTTTTGACCGCTGTGCTGGCTGTCCTCTCTTTTTATGTATTACATGTCGCTGTTCTTGGTGTTCTGTTTACTGTTATCATAATCGCACTTTTGGTTTTGCTGATCTGGATCACATGGATCAGGCGGCAGTATGCCTTTGGCGGTGGCGGAATCATGGAACAGGTTCATCGAGTCGTTCTTTCTCATCTGGACTATGACGGCGAGGGGAAGATTCTGGAAGTAGGCTGCGGCTCCGGAGCATTGACAATCCGTTCAGCTCTGACATGGCCGAAAGCAAAAGTGATCGGTGTTGATTACTGGGGCGCTGTGTACAATTACAGCAAAGCACTCTGCGAGAAGAATGCTGCCAGTGAGGGCGTGGCTTCCCGCTGTGTATTTCAGCACGGTGATGCGAAGCAGCTGGATTTTCCTGATGAGAGTTTTGATGTAGTCATCAGCAACTATGTCTATCACAATGTTATGGGTGCTGATATGCAGAAACTGCTGCTGGAAAGCCTGCGGGTATTGAAAAAAGGCGGCGTCTTTGCACTTAACGATGATATGAAACAAAAGATGTACGGTGACATGGAAGGTTTTGCGCAGAAACTGCGGGATATGGGGTATGAGGAAGTACGACTTGTTGATACCGCACAGGAAGCTTTTGGCGCCCACCGTCGGGCTGCCATGATGATGCTGGGGTCTTCCCGGCTGCTTGTCGGCAGAAAGTAATGTATCAAAACAGGAGGTTTGGCTATGTCCAAGTTAGGAGTCGTGGAGGATACCCTGTTTGTCCCTATGCTGGGAAGAATTTATGCTAGTGAGCATTGCTCGCAAATTTTATATGATAAAAAGGCATTGGAATTGAAAAATAGGCTGCCGTTAGACTTGATTGAACAGAATATGCAGAACCAGTATACGCTTTTGGCCTCTGCTTCCCGGTCTGCTAATATGGATCGGATTATTCGGTCTTTTCTGGAACGCAGACCGGACGGTGTGATTGTCCAACTGGGCTGTGGTCTGGAGACAACCTATCACCGATGTGATAACGGGAAGACACACTGGTATGCCGTGGATCTGCCTCATGTAATCGAATACCGGCGGGGACTTCTTCCCGAACCAGAGAGGGAATTATATATTTCCGGGGATGCCTTTGCAAAGGATTGGATCAAAAAAGTTCGCAATGATGTACTTGATGCTCCTATTCTCGTTACTGCAGGCGGGTTATTTCATTATTTTGAGGAACATAAGGTCATTGCCCTTCTGCGTATGATTGGGCAATTTGGAAATATGGAAGTTGTTTTTGATACGGTGAACAAAAGAGGAATGACCATGATGAAGAAAAAATATATGAAACAGGTCGGCCATGCCGATGCACAAATGTTCTTTTATGTGGATTCAGCGGAAGAACTGGCAGCAAAGATCGGGGGTAATGTGAAGGTGATTGCGGAGGAACCATACTATCGTTACATCCCTAAAAATGGCTTAAAGCTATCCACAAAGGTCAGTATGACAGTTTCTGATCAATTCAAGATGGTAAAGATGATACATCTAAAACTATAGTGGATTGGTCACTTCCCTGACTGGTATGAATCAAGATAACTGTGGTGTGTCCGAATTTTTTGCCCATTGCTTTGCAATGAGTTTGCTATACAAACTGTTAAGGAAACAATCGGAGTTGGTGTAAACGAAAAAGCAGCCTTGAGTTCTGATAAAAACTGCCCTTTCGTTTACATCAATTTCGATTTTACTTTGGTGAACAAAGTCGCGTCCCTTTAGCCGATAGCTATGGGGATTCAATCGTTGCTCTTTTCCTTAAGTTTATCATA